>CAJWKB010000007.1 GCA_913042065.1 uncultured Alphaproteobacteria bacterium
ACGATTTGGCCCTGGAGATCGTCGGCGCCCGGATTGCTAGTCCGGTTCAAGATGAAAAGACCGCTGCCCGTTGCGTCGGCCTGTTCCAAAAAGGGTGTCAGCGTATCAATACCAAGCCAAGGGCTGATCGTCAGCGCGTCCGACGGGAATGCGGCGTCATGCCCCATCCAGCCGGTGGCATAGGCGGTTGAGGTGCTGCCAATATCACCGCGCTTTGCATCCATCACCACTAAAAGCCCAGCCTCGACCGCGTCGCGGCCAAGTTCGGCAAGCACCTCCATACCGGCCGGGCCATGCTGTTCAAAAAAAGCCACCTGCGGTTTGATCGCGGCGACCTTGCCAATCGCCTGATCGAGGCAGGCTTTAGTAAAATCTCGCATAGCAAATGCGCCTGCGGCACTGCCGGGCACGCCGCTGCCAAACAGTGGCGGGATCATCGTCATATGTGGATCGATCCCCATGCATAGCACGGTGCCAGTCTGTCTGTTAGCCTCGGTCAGCCTGTCTGCAAAATTTATCATGTTCCAGCCCGCTTTGTGTCAGACTAGACCAAGCGCGCTACGATATGTTTTTAGCAGTTCATCCTGTTCGTTTAATAGTTCACGGTCCATGCCCCGCAGGCGCACGATTTGGCGCATGATTTTAGGCTCGAAGCCCGTGGCCTTTGCTTCTGCATAGACATCTTTGATGTCGGCCATCAATGCTCGTTTCTCTTCCTCCAGTCGCTCAATTCGCTCAATTAATTGCTGTAATTGTTCGGCGCCGGCACCGGTTCCGGGAATGATTGCCATGAATATTCCAATCTAGGATGTCAGTTGTGGGTTATTTAGAGTGGTACGTGGTCTACTATCTTCCTGCCGTAGTATGGTTCTTTTCGTAGGCAGCTTTTTGCTCCGGCGTTGCCTCGGTCTGGTATTGCGCTTTCCAGTCGGCATATTCCATCCCATAAATGAACGTTCGTGCCTCGCTATCGGTCATCGCAATGTTATGATCTTCAGCAGCTTGACGATACCATTTGGACATGCAGTTGCGACAGAATCCCGACAGGTTCATCATATCGATATTCTGCACGTCTGTGCGTTTCTGTAGATGGGCGACGAGACGGCGGAATGCAGCAGCTTCAAGTTCGGTTGACGTTATCTTGTCCATTGATCACAATCTCCGAGTTAATTGGCTCCCCGTTCTTTGGGCTCCTAGTCTGTGCGTCTGCGCTTACAGTACCTGTTTGCGGCAGAGGTGGGCAACATCTTCACGTTCGGAACATAGTCATCCGGCAGCGGCCACGCAACCCAGTTTCTGGCTTTTGCAGTTGTATGACAGATAGCTTTTTTGGGGTTTTTAGCCATTCCGTTCCACGTAGTTTGAAACGATTTCAAAAAATTTTGGCATGGCTAAACTTGTTGGACTTCTTTATAAAATATTTAATAAGTAGTTCACCAGAGGCAACCGTATGGCGCAGCAAGGAAGCAAAACCAACGGCGAAGTAATCGTCACCGAAAGTGCAGCGAAATTTGATCGAATTCGGCGAGCGCATCAGAGTGAAGTTGCTGAGGATTATGTTGAGATGATCGCTGATCTGATTGTTGAGAATGGTGAGGCTCGAACAGTCGATCTTGCCGCTCGCTTCGGCGTGACTAGCCCGACTGTAAACGCGATTATCCAGCGTCTTGCCCGTGAGGATCTGGTTGAAACGAGGCCTTATCGTTCGATTTTCCTAACAGAGAAAGGCACAGCTCTTGCCGAGGCAAGTAGACAGCGTCACAAAATTGTCCGTGATTTTCTGGTGTCCATTGGTGTGCCGGAGGCGATCGCTGAGGAGGATGCTGAGGGTGTCGAGCATCATGTAAGCCCGGAAACGCTAGATATTTTTTCTCGTATTACTGGTAGGTAGAAAGCATGATAATCATAGATCAGGCTTTTCTCGCCCCTGATGCAGATAGAGAATACGCCGGCGGTTGTCGCTAATAGGCACATCCGAAACGGCGGGCACTCTAACCCATTCCACCCCTTCCAATCTTGGTGCTTCTGGCGAACCGCTAAGCGCCAGGATCTTTCGGCCTGGTAATGGTTTCCAAGGATAATTCGCCTCAAAATGGTTGCTTGGGATGTTGTCCGCGTCATGGATTAGGATGTTGATGCTGCTGTGGTGGAAATGCCAGTTCAGTAGCGCTGCTACCGCCCGTCTGTTAGCGATTACGGTCTGTGTGCCGGATCTGGTAAGTGCGGTCTCCACATCATCGGCCAGCATTGACCAGCCCTTTAGCCTCCGCAGCGGATCGGATTTTGGTGTGAGTGGCCCCATATCAGCAGCACTACTGGCAACCAGAAAAATCAGAGCAACGCCGCCATTGATCCCGGCACTAAGCAGTCCCCATTGCCAGCCGTTACGTGTGATCCAACCTGACAGCCACACTACCAGCGCGGGCATCGCGGTGAGGGCCCAATTTGCGTTGGCCTCACTGACAAAGGCTTGCAGTGACATTAGGGCGATTGATGGGACCGATAAGCAGATTAACAGCCGGTCCGCCATCGTGCTTTGTCTAGGCCAGATGATTAGCAGCATCAGGGCAAAACAGAGCGGTCCGGCTGTGACAAACTGGGCACCCAGAAACGCCGCGCTCCCAACTAGAGTGTAGGATTGCCTTGCTAGATTTGCATTGTCGCCAAGATGCCGCACTGTGGCAAAATCATGCAGCAAGTTCCAGCCGAGATTCGGGCTTGCCGCTAGCAGCATTCCGGCCAGCAACAAACCGATTTGACGCGCCGTGACATCAGAGGACCCCATGTCCGCCGTTGGCTGGGTGGTGCGATGTCGGCGTTGCCAGATCCAGAAAAGAACAACACCAACTGCAAAATAGATAGCTGCATATTTTGCCAGCATTCCACCACCGATCATGACACCCGCAAGAGCCATGCTGGCTTTGGGGTTGATCCGGTGGTGGAGCGCGCCGACGGTAAACATTAGTGCTGTGCTCCAGAAAAATAGCAGAGGTGTGTCGGTGGACATGACAAAGCTGCCAAGGCTGACGGCGGGAAGCAGCATCCACAACACCGCGCCCCAGCGTCCAGCGACATCGCCATATAGCCACCGCGCGGTCTGCCAAATCATCAAACTGGTGCCAAGATGAAGCCAGGGGGCGGCAATCCGCACGGCCCAGCTCTCATGCCCGAACAGCCCGTGCGTTATGGCTATGATCCAGCTGGTCATCGGTGGTTTGGTGTAATAACCAAAATCGAAGTGCTGGCTCCACAACCAATATTGTGCTTCGTCAACACCGAGCTCAAGTGACGTCACTAAAAGAGAAAAAGTGCGCAGCAACGCCACTCCAACGAGGACGATTAGCACATATCTGTCGCGCTGGTGCGCATGCGCTGAGGTGGAAACAGATGTAGCCTTTGCTGCATGCATTGAGTATCCTTTTTTAGCTTTTGGACAGTCCAGCGGTGCCGTCCAGTCCCAGAGTTCACCCTGACGGGGATTACAGAACCTATAGGGACTATAAAAACAATAGGTGCGACATGTCATCAGATGAAAGTGTTTTTGGGGTCTCATCACACGCTGATTGGGCGGAAATGGTCACAAAGCTGCTCGGCGGCACGTCACCTGAGAGTCTGAATCGGATTGATGAGGATGGTCTAGTGGTTTCGGCTCTCTATGAGATCGATCCTGCTGTCAGAACTGAGGCAAGTCTTGCGCTCCAAATGCCACAGGCACCTGCTGACCGAGTCAGATATGGCTGGGACATTTGTCAGCCGATCTTTCTTGCCGATCTCCAGCACACTTCGCTCACCGCCGCCAACAGCAGTATACTCACCGCGCTTGAGACTGGTGCCAGCAGCCTCTGGCTGTCCAGTGATGAAGATATAACTGCGGTGCTGCCAGCTCTGTTTGATCAGGTGTTTTTGCCGGCGATCAGCATCATTATTGATTCACCTAATTCCGTTGATTTGCCTAAGCTCCTGCAGGCACTTGCCGGTGAAGAGGCAATCTCGCTTCACTTTGCCAACTCACCGCTCTACCAATCAACTATCGCTGCCGGTCTTGAACTGGCTTCTGATCCTAGCCTCACTGGAATTTTCATGGTTGATGGCTGGGTCCTCCATAATGGGGGTCATACCAATGTTGCCGAGCTGGCTGCTGTGTTGGCTGGTGTTGCTGCGGTTTTGCGGGCCGGCCATGAGGCTGGTTATGACCTGGCGGCGCTGACCAGCCGAATTTCCCTGACGGTGGCGCTGCCTGCTGATATGTTTGATGGTATTGCCAAGCTGCGTGCGATGCGCCAGCTGTTGACCAGTCTTTTTGCTGGCCTCGCGCTTGGTCCGATAGGGCTTCCACGCCTGATTGGGCGGCCATCCTTGCGGATGATGTCGCTGCTTTATCCCGAGGAGAACATGTTGCGCAACACAACCGCGCTACTTGGTGGAGCGATCGGTGGTGCAGACGCGATGGTGGCATTGGGTCATGACTATCTGTCCGGCGAGACTGAGGCGGCGCGCCGCCTCGCCCGTATGGCACAGCTGATGATGATTGAGGAATCTGGTCTGGCGCGCTCGCTTGACCCAGCTGGCGGTTCCGCCTTCATCGAGAGCAGAACGGATAAGCTGGCTAGCGCGGCCTGGACGCAGTTTCAGACAATTGAGGAACAGGGTGGCCTGCCAGAGTTTGCTGCGTCAGGTTCGTTGGCGGCACTGGCCGAGGCAGCGAATGCTGAGCGGGAGGCGGCGCTACGGGCTGGCAAGACGCAGCTTGTCGGTGTAACGTTGCAACCAGCCCCGGATGATCCGGCATCATTGGTCCATCTATCAGAAAATCCCGTCCGTCCGGCGGCACTAGTTGAGGTGATCCGCCGAGAGGCGAAAGCCGCCCTGCCGCGAATACTTGTCTTGCGGGCTGAAAGCCCCGACGCGGCACAATCGAAGCGTGAAAAGGCGGTCACCAAGCTGCTGGCGATTGCCGGTGTGCATCCGGTGGTGCTTGGCTGTGGCGCCAATCAGGATGCGGCACTTGCGGCTGCAAGGCCCGATATCATTATCAGCTGTCTTGATGCTGATAGCAGCGCTGTTGATGTCTTGTCGCCCGGATGCCTGCTTGTCGATGCTGGGGATCTGTTGTCGGATGCTGACCAGCTTGGCAGGTTGCGCGCGATGATTTCAGGGGTGGCTGCATGAACAAGCGCAAATTTCCAGATTTCACCAAAATGGATTTCAGTCCCTCGGCCAGCAGTCTGCGATCTCAGGTAGATCTCGATCACATGCCCGACGACTACATCACTGCCGAACGGATTGCCATTCCCGCGATTGTGTCGCCAAATGCAGGTGCGACCGCTCTGGCAGCGCGCACTATACCTGGAGCGGCACCGTTTCTGCGTGGACCTTATCCAACTATGTATGCGACTCGACCCTGGACGATCCGGCAATATGCCGGTTTCTCGACTGCTGAAGAATCTAACGCCTTCTATCGGCGCAATCTTGCCGCCGGACAGATGGGACTTTCTGTGGCTTTCGATTTGCCAACCCATCGCGGGTATGACTCAGATAATGATCTGGTTGCTGATGATGTTGGCATGGCCGGGGTGGCGATTGACTCGATTGACGATATGAACACTCTGTTCCGCGATATTCCGCTGGACCGAATGAGTGTCTCAATGACGATGAATGGCGCAGTTTTGCCGGTGCTTGCCCTGTTCATCAGTGCCGCTGGCGAGCAGGGAGTGCCAGCTGAGGCGTTGGCCGGCACCATCCAGAATGATGTGCTCAAGGAATTCATGGTGCGCAATACTTATATCTATCCGCCTGCCCCGTCGATGCGGATTGTCTCGGATATTTTTGGCTATTGCGCCAACCACATGCCAAAATTTAATTTTATATCAGTTTCCGGCTATCACATGCAGGAAGCAGGGGCTTCAGCGGATCTGGAGCTTGCCTACACACTTGCCGATGGGTTGGAATATGTGCGCGCTGGTGTTGCTGCGGGCCTTGATGTAGATACGTTTGCTCCCCGTCTGTCCTTCTTCTTTGCCATCGGCATGAATTATTTCATGGAAGTGGCCAAGCTGCGTGCGGCGCGCTTGCTCTGGGCCGAAATGATGCAGGCACATTTTGCGCCGAAGAATCCAAAATCACTCATGTTGCGTACACATTGCCAAACCTCGGGCTGGTCGCTTGCGGCGCAGGATGTTTTCAACAATGTCGTTCGTACATGCATTGAAGGTAGTGCCGCAGTCGCTGGGCACACGCAGTCGCTGCACACAAACTCGCTCGATGAGGCGCTTGGCCTGCCTACCGAATATGCCGCGCGCATCGCCCGTAACACACAGCTGCACCTGCAGACTGAAGCCAATATGGCGCATGTTATCGATCCTTTTGGTGGCTCACATCTTGTCGAGACACTAACACAAGAGCTTGCCAGCAGGGCCCGCGCCCATATTGCCGAAATCGAGGCTCTTGGTGGTATGGCCGTGGCCATTGATGAAGGCCTGCCCAAGCTCCGGATCGAGGAGGTAGCAACCGCAACGCAAGCGCAGATTGACTCAGGTGGCCAGATTATCGTTGGCGTCAACAAATACCAGCCGGCAACCACTGGATCCATCGCCGAGGAGGTGCAGGTGCGCCGCATTGACAACCGCGATGTCCGCGCCCAGCAGATTACCAGCCTAAAAAAAATCCGGGCTGATCGTGATCCGGCGCGTGTTGGCGCGGCGCTGGAAGCGCTAAGTGCAGCAGCGGCTGGCGATGAAAATTTGATGCCCCGGGCTATCGAGGCAGCCCGCTCACGAGCGACAGTTGGTGAAATGTCTGAGGCGCTTGTAAAGCACTTTGGTCGCCATCAGCCCAGAATCAATGGTGTTCGCGGCGTGTGGAATCAACATATGCATGGTATTCGAGATATCGAAATCCTAAAGGATAGAGTTAAGTCCTTTGTCGCTGCAACGGGCAGACCACCGAGGATTCTGGTTGCCAAACTCGGCCAGGATGGGCATGACCGTGGCCAGAAAGTGATTGCCTCGGCTTTTGCCGATCTGGGGTTTGCGGTGACAACTGGCCCGTTGTTTCAGAGTCCGGATGAGGTCTATGATCTGGCTATCGAACATGATGTCGATGTAGTCGGCGTTTCGACGCTGGCGGCCAGCCATCTCAATCAGGTTCCGGCTCTGCGGCGCCGTCTTGACAGTGGCGAGGGGCAACATATTGAGCTTGTCGTTGGTGGCGTCATTCCGCCGGGTGATATTCCGACGCTTGAGGCTGCTGGTGCCGCCGCAGTGTTTCTGCCTGGAACAAAATCAACCGACGCCGCCGCCCGCCTTCTTGATCTTCTGGCCCGCCGTCGCAATATCACCTAAGCCGTCTTCGAGACGTGCCACCTCAACACGCCATTCTTATAACAGGTAAATGCCATGAATAGAGCCGCCAAAGCTGCCACTGAGATTACTGAGGAATTCAAGTTTCTCGATGATTGGGAAGACCGGTATCAGCTTTTGATTGATCAGGGGCGGCGTCTCGCCCCACTGCCAAGCCAGTATTTGCAGGACGAATATCGGCTACGCGGCTGCCAATCAGTTGTGCATTTCGCCGCCGAAAGATCTGTAGATAACGAGATCATTTTCCACGCGGCCTCTGATGCCGCGATTGTTCAAGGTTTGATCGCGCTGCTACTGCGCGTTTATTCCGGGCGTACCGCCGAAGAAATACGTGAAACTGAACCCCAATTTTTGCGCGATATAGGGCTCGACTCGCATTTATCAGCAACCCGCAAAAATGGTCTTGCCAGCATGGTGACGGCGATCAAGGGCGCAGCGGGCTAGCGTTGTCTTAGCCTGGCGCCCTCTCGGCACGTGGGGTGCAGCCATAGCACTCGCGGTAGCACTTGGAAAAATGTGAGGCCGAGACGAAGCCACAGGCCAGTGCTACCGACAAGATAGACATCGAGGTCTGACGCAGCAGATGGCGCGCCCTTGCCAATCGTAGATTGAGGTAATAACGAGTCGGCGTAGTGTTCAGATATTTTCTGAACAACCGCTCGAGCTGGCGTGTTGACAGGTTCGTCGTGCGGGCGATGTCGGTCTGCGCTAGAGGTTCTTCCAAGTTATCTTCCATCGTTTTTACGACAGCCAGCAATTTCGGATGGCTGACCCCGAGCCGCGAGCGCAATTCCATCCTCTGCCGGTCGGTCGGCTCGCGAATTCGGTCATGGATGAATTGGTCGGAAACTTCGGCGGCAAGCGCTGCCCCATGCGCCTGGGTGATTAGATTGAGCATCATATCCAATGATGCTGTTCCACCCGAGCAGGTGACTCGCGTTCCGTCCACCTCAAACAGATCGTTAGTGATTTCCAATTCTGGAAATTCTTCAGAAAGGCCGTCGATATTTTCCCAGTGGATCGTACAGCGACGTCCATCAAGAAGGCCAGCGGCAGCCATCACGTAAGTGCCAGTACAAATTGCGCCGATGACCGCACCATTCCGGTCGAGGCGGCGGATCAGATTGAGGATGTTCTTGTCGGTGTTTTTGCGCACATTTACCCCAGCGCAAACGAAAACCATTCTGCATTCCTGCAAAATTGCATGATCTCCATCGGCTCGTACCTCGACGCCATTGCTTGCCTTTGCCACCGTCCCGCTAGGGCTAGCGATCACCCAACGGAATAACTCCTTATTGGATTGTCTGTTTGATGCTCGCAGAGGTTCTAGCGCCGAAGCAAAGGCAATCATCGAAAACTCATTGAGCAGCAGAAATCCAATTTGCTGTGGTCTTGCTGGATCCTCTTGCCGAAGCAAGCTTTCAATTGTCTGAATGCTCATCGCCAATCCTTGATATGCGTGCGATCGTTAGGCTTTAGTGCAATACCAACCTTTAAACCCCTACTACGCCAATTTTTGTCGGAAACAAAACAAAAAATGCGCACCTCTTTTCTTTTTCTGTCGGAGACAACTGCCTCTTTAAATGGAGTTTTCGCGCTGGCCTATCACCGCTTGGTACTTTCTGCTACACCATCCCATATGACACCGTCTGTTGGAGCAATTCCTGAGCTGATTACCAGTGCCGCAAACGCTGAAGTCAAGCGGCTGCGGTCGCTGCATGAACGAAAATATCGTCGCCAGACGGGCTGGTTTCTTGCCGAGGGAACTCGTGTCTGCACCGAGGCGGTAGCGCTAGGCTGGGAGTTGCACAGACTAGCATTCCTTGCTGGACGAGAGGATCATAGATCTATCCGTCCTCTTATTGAGGCGTTAATTGATGCTGGAGGTCGATCATTGCCGATGACTGAGCCGCTGCTGCAGCGTATTAGTCGCAAGGACAACCCGCAAATGGTTGTTGGTGCATTTGCCCAGCGACATATAGAACTGTCCGACATACATCCCAATCAATCTGATATGTGGGTGGCGCTGGACCGTGTACGCGATCCTGGCAACTTGGGCACAATCATGCGCACCATTGATGCAACAGGTGGGCGCGGGCTTATCCTGATTGATGATTGTACTGACCCTTATTCTGTTGAGGCGGTGCGTGCCTCGATGGGAGCGGTATTTAATGTTGCCATTGTGAGCTGCAGCCAGTCAGAGTTCTTGGCTTTTGCCGCCGAGTGGCCAGGCCGAATCCATGGTACAGCACTTCTAGCGAGCACCGATTTTCGAGCGGTGGCATGTGATGGGCCTTTGATTATTTTGATGGGAAATGAGCAGGCGGGCCTCCCTGATTCTCTAATGCATGCCTGTACGCAGCTCATCCGCATGCCAATGCGGGGGCGGTCGGATTCGCTCAATCTAGCAGTTGCAACTGGTGTGGCACTTTATGAAGCGTTACGCACCCGCAACTAGCTTGCCGGCTGCCAGCGGGCGTAATTGGCCTGGGCGATTACCCGTGGATTGTCCTGCGACTCGGCAACCGCCAACTCACCCGAAGTTACCTGTCCACCCCCCATAACCTCGCGCAGCGCATAATGTCCCGCCTGTGAGGAGGCACGGATTGCATAGAGCGTTAGTATCATGAAAAGGGGCGATTCGGACAGCAGTTCACGACAGGTCGTCAACAGCGGTACCAGATCATGCTCGATCCGCCAGATTTCGCCCTTTGGGCCGCGCCCATATTTTGGAGGGTCCATAATGATCCCGTCATAGCGTCGCCCCCTACGAGCTTCACGTTCGACAAATCGCACTGCATCATCGGTGATGAATCTGATTGGTGCAGCTTGAAGCCCTGCGGCTTCACGGTTTTCGAAAGCGTGGGCGATTGCCTTCTTGCTGGCATCGACATGTATCACCTCGGCGCCAGCCTCAGCAGCATGCAGGCTGGCAATGCCGGAATAGGCAAAAAGATTTAAAATGCATGGCCGGTGATTTGATGATCCGGAAGGGTTGGCGGCCCGAATTTTTGCGGCGCACCATTCCCAATGACAGGCCTGTTCGGGGAAAAAGCCAAGATGGCGAAAGGGCGTTGGCCGGGCGCGAAAGCGTAATGATTGATAGCCGATCTCCCAATCTGATGGCAACCCCTTGCGTAATTTCCAGCCGCCAATCTCACCGTCGTCACCTTCATCGCGGCGACTTTTCTGCGAGGTAACGAATACACCATCGGCCTGCCAGTGACTGGCATCGAGGCGCGGTTCCCAAAGCGCCTGTGGTTCTGGTCGGATAAAGGAATAGGGACCAATCCGCTCTAGCTTCAGTAGATTCCCGCTGTCGAGAAGCGCATAATCATGCCATTGGTCGGCGATCAGGATCTCAGGTTTTGCGCTTTCATAAGTCATGCGGCGGATCATGCCGGTCTGAATGTGTTATGGCAAGTCCCCTAGATGGCTCAGTTTTGTCTAGCGTCGGGCACCCTGAGTTATAAATTTTTTGCGTGCACTTCTTAATTTTAAGTGAATTTTGCAAAATTTCTGACTAACATCCGCTTCAGATAGAAATATTTGGTGGACCAGTCTGTTCGGGAATGGTTTTGCGCCTCAGCATAGGCAGGCTCCGATGGACACTACTAATCGTCCAATTCTTCAGCACTTCCAGGAAAATGTAGTTCAGCTTGTCTTTGACAGCTCCCGCAACGCGGGCCAGTTCTTCACCTTATGCTGGTACCGGATCCAACGTGTCGAAGTCTCAAGCATCATCTGCCAGCGTTTGGCCCTGCTTGGTGCGGAGAATATTCCGGTCTTTTTAGCCGTCTGTAACGATCGACACAGCGCCGACTGGCTCCGCCATTTTTGTACGACGGTATTGGCAATATCCGAGGTTGTCGAATTCTACCGGATGAGTGGAGAGGTGGATTACATGCTTCGCGTTGTGGTTGCCGAAATGGCCGCTTATGACGCCTTCTATCGCAATCTGAGTTCCAACGTCGAGCTGACTGATGTCAGCTCATCCTTCGTCATGGAGCAGATCAACTTTACCGCTATCCAGCCGCTCTCCGCGAACAGCACAAATGGGGGCAACAATGCCAGCTGAAGTTGCGGCGAATTTTCTTGTCTTTCGCGACAAATTGATGCTGCCTTCGGAGGGATTTATACCCGCGCATTACATAGCTTTTGATGCTTTAAGCCCAGTCTATGTTGCTAATCAATTTGGCTGGCGCGCCGATGAGCTGTCCGGACGGCAAATTACAACTGCTTCATCTTCCATCTCGCGGTTTGCCTTCAAACAGCTCGGTGCATGCATTAATCCAGTGCGTTTCTATGATAAAGCCGGTCGACCACCGGTTTTGATGCACGCCCATTTTGGGCGGGGCGGGGCAATGGCATTGCCTCTTGCAAGGGCACTTGGCATTCCACTTTTTGTCACCTTTCACGGTGGTGATGCTACTAAACAGACGCATAACCGCCGCCAGCTTGTGCCATCAATCTATCAGCGCCGTTTGGCCCAGATGCATGATTATGTTAGCGCTTATCTATGTGTATCTAATTTTGTCTCTGATCGGCTGCAGGCTCAAGGGTTTCCGTCGTCAAAGCTGCACACCCATTATATTGGCATTCCCCTTGTAAAAATGGCAGTGCCTACAGCGCGCACCGTCGACGCGCCCCTGTTATTTATCGGCCGCTTTGTTGAAAAAAAAGGCATTGATACATTGCTGAGTGCAATGCGGCTTGTTGCCGACAGCAATCCAGCCATCCGTCTTGAAGTCGCTGGCAGTGGACCGCTTGAGAGACAGCTTCGTGCGCAGGCCGTCGATATGTCGGGCGTTACCTTCCTTGGCTGGCAGACACCGGATCAGTTGGTGTCGCGTCTCGCCACTTGCAGTGCGATGATCGTTCCTAGCCAGCAGGCAACAAATGGTGATTGCGAGGGGTTGCCGACAGTTGTGCTCGAGGCAATTCGTGCAGGCGTCCCAGTAGTGGCAACGCGTCATGCCGGCATTCCTGAGGTTATCGTTGATGACGAGACAGGTCTACTGGTTAGTGAGCGTGATCCGGCCGCTCTTGCTGCTGCAATTTTGCGGCATTACACTATGGGGGATGCGGCGCAGGATTTAGTTAGTGCTGGTCAAAAACGCCTTCGGGCCGATTTTGATGCGACGCGACAATCACGACGTCTACAACAGATCTTGCTAGATGTGATGGTAGCAGATAGTTTCCGGCCTTAGAGTTGCAGGTAGGTTGTCTTGATCTCGCTGTAGGCTTCCAGCGAATATTGGCTGTTTTCCCGACCAAACCCAGAATGTTTGACCCCGCCAAAGGGCAAGCCCGGAGGCAACAGATTATAGGTGTTGATCCAGACATTACCGCTTTCCAATTTGGCTGCAACCCGGTGGGCCCGCGCCAGATCTTGGGTCAATAATCCGGCCCCAAGACCAAAGTTGGTTGCATTGGCCCGGCGAATGGCCTCGGCTTCATTGGCGAATGTCAGCACCGACATCACCGGGCCGAAAATTTCCTCACGAACCACGCGCATATCATCCCGGCACCCTGTCAGGATGGTAGGTTCCATGAAATACCCGTTTTCTAACCCCTTCGGGTGAAGACGGTGTCCGCCGGTTGCAAGCTTTGCACCCTCGGCAATGCCAATCTGAACATATTCCAAAACCTTCTCCAGGTGCGGAGCGGAAATTAGCGCCCCCATGTCAACATTTTTTTCCATAGGATCTCCGACGCTCATCCCTTCCGCCCTTTTCACGATCGCGGCAATAAAATTGGCAGCGATGCTGTCCTCGACAAAAACTCGCGTCGCGTTTGAACAGACCTCCCCAGCGGTATAAAAATTTGCATCTAATGCGGTCTGGACTGCGGTTTCAAAATCAGCGTCGGCAAAAACAATCAACGGTGACTTGCCGCCGAGTTCCAGCGTTATTTTTTTAAGTGTTTTGGCAGATTGTGCCATTATCAGCTTGCCTGTTTCGACGCCACCGGTTAGCGAAATTTTGGCGATGCCCGGATGCTCGCAGATTGCACGGCCGATATTGTAGTCGCCGTGGATAACTTGAAATAACCCAGTTGGTAGACCGGCCTCAGCGAAAATTTCGGCAATGCGATTTCCCGAAAGAGGTGTCATTTCTGAGGGTTTTAAAATAAACGCATTTCCGGCGGCCAATGCCGGTGCCGCCTTCCAACAAGCAATCTGCACCGGATAGTTCCATGCGCCAATGCCAGCGCACACTCCAATTGGCACCCTTTCACTATAGGCAATGGCGTCGCCAAAACGGTGCATGTCTCCTATTTCCGTCTGGGCCAGCGCGGCAAAATAGGCCAGCGCATCTGACCCACTCGGTACATCTGCACTCACTGCCTCGCCAAAACATTTGCCAACATCCTCCACCTCAAGCTGCGCAAGCTCATCATTGTGCGCCCGCATTATGCTGGCCGCTCGCTGCAGAATACTGCCGCGCTGCTTAGCCTCAAGTGCGGCCCAACTGCGCTGCGCCTCGTTGGCGATAACGACCGCCTCATCTAGCATTTCGCTAGTGGCAGGCTCAACTCTTGCAATTACCTCACCAGTCACGGCATAGAATTTGTCGATCGGTGGTTGACCGCTCGGACGGCTCTTACCACCGATGTAGGACTGACAGATTTTCATGGTAGCTCTCTCCGAATTATGATTATCGGCGTTATAAGTAGTTTGATGTCTGCGCCTACAATAAAAAAAAATCAATTGCCAACAGACGGCGAGATACCGCATTTTCATGACCACCTTTTAAAAGGTAAAAAATCATATGGTTGAGGAGATAGAAAATGTCACATATTATCGTTGACCGTGGAGAAGCGCGCAGTGATCTGGCGGCGATTTTTCGTTGGGCTGCACGCGAGAACATGCATGAAGGTGTGGCGAATCACTTTTCCTATGCCATCTCTGATGATGGGCAGCGGTTTCTTATGAACCCCTTTGGCCGGCATTTTTCGAAAATGCAGGCAAGCGACCTGATCGAGATTGATGCAGCACAATATCCGCCCGAACTGCGCGGACAGATCGATCCGACCGCCTGGGCCATTCACAGTGCCATGCACCGTAACAACCCGCAGGCACGCTGTATTGTCCACCTGCACACCCATTACGCCACAGCGCTCAGTGCCCTTAAATCACCAACATTGCCAGCTATTGACCAGACTAGTTGTCGATTTCACAACCGGGTTGCCATTGATTTGGGATTTGACGGCATGGGTCTTGGCGATGAGGCCGAGCGCTTGTCGACGCTGCTGGGTAATAAGGTGATGATGATGATGGGCAACCATGGCTTTCTGACCGTCGCCGATACCCCGGCTCTAGCTTTTGATCTTGCTTATCATTTCGAACGTGGTTGCCGCACCTACATGACAGCTCTTGCCACAGGACAGGAACTGTCTGTGCTGCCTGATGATGTCGCTGAGAAAACGGCGCAGCAATTCGAGAATTATGATGGCGGCGCATCTACATTCATGCTTGCGATTCGCAGCATCCTCGACGAGGAGGAACCGGAATATCGTCATTGAGGCATCTGTGTGGTGCAGCCTTAAAGTGCGAATTATTGTCATTGTCGGCATTGTTTAAAGCTGGCTGATACCAGTGTGACATTGTGATTAGCCCGTTGTTTACCAAATTCTACGCGATCACTTGCTAAAAATCTTCGCTGTTTAAAAATGTCGTAACGGAGCCTCATGATGTCGTAACTTGACCCAACCCAATTGCTGGGGCAACCTAACGTTAAGACAAGCACGTGCCTTTTTGGCCTCGAACGTTATCGTGGATGAAACGGTGCACGTAGACAAAAAATCAATGGGAGGGAACCCCAAATGAAGAAACTTCTTACTGCAGCGGCCATAGCTGGAGCGGCTGCCTTTGGAATTACTAGCCAAGCATTTGCTGACGGTCATGCGTGTGGATCAATGACTATGGCCGAGATGAATTGGGCTTCTGCCGAGTTGATGGCTAATGTTGACAAGATTATTTTAGAAGAAGGGTACGGATGCGAAGTTGAGCTAGTTTCGGGTGCGACTATGACAACGTTTGCATCCATGAATGAAAAAGGTCAGCCGGATGTTGCCGGTGAGCTGTGGATCAACGCTGTTCGGGAACCACTTTTCAAGGCGATGGATGAAGGCCGGCTGATGTCTGCAGTTGAGGGTCCAATTACTCAACTGGGTGAAGGTTGGTGGGTGCCACCACACACTGCTGAAAAGCATCCGGAGATCGTTAATGACGTGAACGCCCTGCTTTCGCGTCCAGATCTTTTTCCTCATCCGGAAGACCCCTCAAAAGGAGCCTTTGTAGGTTGTCCTGCTGGATGGGGCTGTCAGTTAGCAAACGCTAACCTTTTCCGTGCTTTTGACATGGAAGCAAAGGGTTGGATACTCGTTGACCCTGGCTCAGCTGCTGGTCTTGACGGTTCAATGGCCAAAGCTGCTGAGCGTGGCGAGAATTGGCTTGGTTACTACTGGTCACCAACAGCAATGATCGGCAAGTACTCAATGGTGCCTGTGTCAATGGGTGAATGGGGCGGTCCCGAAAACTGGGATGGTTGCATAGTCAAAGCCGAGCAGGATTGTGCTAATCCAAAGCCATCATCATGGACACATTCAGAAGTTCACACCGTGGTGACGACTGATTTCCAAAAGCGTGGTGGACCAGCGGTAGAATATCTTAGCAAGCGGATTTTCCCGGGACCAATTATGAACGGAATGCTAGTTTATATGGCTGATGAGCAAGCCGGAGGCGGTGATGCTGCTATTGAATTCTTGCTTCAGCATGAGGACCTCTGGACTGGATGGGTCTCTGCAGACGCTGCTGCCAAGATCAAAGCAGCACTCTAAAACGTGTTGTGATAAAAAAACGGACAGCCTGCCAGGCAGCAGTTTGGCAGGCTGTTTTATTAGTTAACAGTTATTATAATCCAGTGGGGTTGCTATGGATTTTTTCGCTGAGTTCCCTGAAATGGGTCGCCAGGATTTGCGCGATTTCAAAAAGGGTATTGATGCCTCGTTTCGTGAGTTTTCACGGTCATATGGTGAAGCTATCGAGACATTTTTTGAGCCACTTCTGTGGTTTCTTGTATGGCTGGAAAAGCTGCTGACGAATGCCCCATGGCTGATTGTCATTTTTGTGGTTTGCGCTCTCGCGTGGCTTGGTTCTCGTAGTTGGAAGTTGGTTGCTGGAACTGCGGCAGCATTTTTAGTAATCGGATATCTTGGCATGTGGGAAGATACCATGGCCACTTTAGCTATTATTTCCGTAGCAACACTGCTTTGCATAGTGTTGGGCATCCCGCTTGGCATTCTGATGGCACGTTCTAACCGGGTGCAATCCGCGATTACACCGGTTCTTGACATCATGCAGACTATCCCAAGTTTCGTGTATCTGATCCCTGTCGTGATGCTGCTTGGCATTGGCAAGGTGCCGGGGTTAATTGCAGTTTGCATCTACGCGATCCCCCCGATTGTCCGGCTGACCAATCTCGGTATTCGCCTTGTCGACAAGGAGGTTCTGGAAGCCGCTGATGCCTTTGGTGCTGATTACAAACAGCGGCTGTTTGGTGTGCAGATTCCTTTAGCGTTACCCAACATTTTTGCCGGCGTGAACCAGACAATCATGATGTCACTGGCAATGGTTGTAATTGCCTCAATGATTGGAGTTAAGGGTCTTGGCCTACCTGTATTAAGGGCGATTTCAAACCAATACTTAGCTCTTGGCCTTCTCAATGGTTTGGCAATTGTCACTCTAGCAATTATTTTCGACCGAGTGTCTCAAGAATATGGTCGCCGCCTTCAGGCTCACCGTCAGGGAGTCGATCATGGTTAAAGTAAAAATTGAAATAAAAAATCTTTATAAGATTTTTGGGAATAATCCTAAGGCAGCCATGGCACATTTGAGGAATGGCGCAAGCAAACAGAGCCTACTTGATGATAATCGCCACGTTCTTGGACTTCGTAATATTAATCTAGATGTTCCCGAGAAAAAAATTCAGGTGGTAATGGGCCTGTCGGGGTCGGGGAAATCGACCCTGATTAGACATATTAATAGGCTGATTGAGCCAACTGAGGGACAAGTGATCGTCGACGGTGAGGATGTTTTGGCGATGTCGCAGGATGATCTGCGAGAGTTTCGCAGACATAAATCATCCATGGTTTTTCAGAAATTTGCATTGCTTCCACATCGAACTGTGGCACAAAATGCGGCCTATGGGCTGACCATTCAGGGTATTTCCGAAGGTGAGGCTAAAGAACGTTCGCAGCGATGGATCGATAGAGTTGGTTTAGGGGGGTTTGAAAACCATTTCCCGGCTCAGCTTTCTGGTGGAATGCAGCAGCGTGTGGGCCTTGCCCGCGCTCTGGCAACAGACGCTGAAATTCTGTTGATGGACGAGGCATTCTCGGCGCTTGATCCGCTGATCCGAACTGATATGCAAGATATTTTGCTTGATTTGCAAGAAGAACTACACAAGACCATTGTCTTCATCACGCATGATCTTGATGAAGCATTGCGGATTGGCGATCAGATTGCCATCTTGCGTGACGGTGAGTCGATTCAGCAAGGTGACCCGCAGGACATCATAATGCGGCCTGCAGACGATTACATTTCTGATTTCATAAAGGATATAAATCGGGGGCGTGTGATTGAAGTTCGTTCTGTCATGACTAAAGCTGCACGGGCGACCGGCCCAAAGCTAGCCATGGATATGGCGCTGGAAGACGCATTGCAGGCGCTAGCGTCATCAAAAAAAGGATCAGGCGCGGTTGTTGATAGTAGCGGTAGGACCGTGGGAAAAATTGAAATAAATTCGGCCATTTCAGCTATTGCTCGTCCAGATAGATCTAGTGCCACGCCACGGTATAAGTAAGTTAGAAAAATATTTTGGTTAGTGAGATGTCTGAATTTGCTGAATTGACCCTGGAGCAGATCTCGGTTTTGATAACCGATGTGATGGCTGCCAATGGCTGTGACGATGCCAATGCTGCAGCGCTTGCCGACATTATGACCCGCGCTGAGCGTGATGGCTCACACTCTCATGGGCTTTTCAGAGTGCCCGGGTATGTAAAGGCCCTGCGTTCTGGAAAAGTTGATGGCAAAGCAAAGCCAGTTGTTACAAAAAAGACCCCAGCCATCATTCATGTCGATGGCCGGGGCTGTTTTGCTCCGTTAGCGCAGTCTGTTGGCTTGCCTGTACTCTCTGAGGCGACGAGCGAGATTGGCGTTGCTGCGCTGTCGCTGACTGGCATTCACCATTTTGCTGCACTATGGCCGGAGACCGAGTATCTAGCAGATAGGGGTCTTGTTGGTATTGCCTGTACGGCCTATATGCCCATGGTCGCGCCTGCCGGATCCTCGACTGCGCTCTTCGGCACCAACCCAATTTCCTTTGCTTGGCCCCGTCCAGGAAAAACACCTGTGTGCTATGACATGGCGACGGCCGCCATGGCGATGGGTGATGTACAGATTGCCGCGCGCGATCGCAGGAACGTTCCCATCGGCACGGGTCTTGATGCTGATGGTAAGCCAAGTACTGATCCGGCAGCAATCGCCAAGGGTGTCCTGTTACCCTTTGGTGGCTATAAGGGTTCAGCTATTGCTATGATGGTTGAACTCCTCGCAGCTGGTCTGACGGGCGAGCAGTTTAGTTTTGAAGCGCGGGAGAATGATAATGGTGATGGCGGCCCGCCGCGTGGCGGCGAGATAGTGATCGGTCTTTCGCCAGACTTGATTGCCGAGGATGGCTGGCAAGCGCATGTTGAGGGGTTTATGGACCGTTTGACTGCGCTGGAAGGTGTGCGCATCCCAGGTGAGCGCCGCCATCAAAACCGTCTTGATAAAGGTCCCCGCAAGATTAATGCGGCCCTGATTGAAACCATCACTGCGCTGAAATAGTCGTCAGCCTGAGCCTATCGGCCTTTCCAGACAGGGTCACGTTTTTCGGCAAAGGCCTTGAACCCCTCAAGCCCGTCCTCAGAATTATAAAGACTGTCGACAGTCGCCAGCTGCATTTTTGTCACTTTGTTCAGAATATCCTGAAATTTCATGTTTTCGGCCTCACGGGCAACCTCCTTGATCGCCGCGAAGACCAGTGGTGGCCCTGACTCTAGCAATCGTGCCAACTCCCAAACTCGGTCATAGAGTTTTGCTCCATCAGCCAGCACCTCGTTCACCAGCCCCCATTTCTGGGCTTCGGCACTGTCCATCCAGCGTCCGGTCAGCAAAAGGTCCATCGCCACATGATAGGGGATCCGTTTTGGCAGCTTGATAGTGGCAGCATCGGCCAGCGTTCCAGCTCGGATTTCAGGCAGAGCAAAACTTGCACCCTCATTGGCCAGAATCAGGTCACAAGACAGTGCAATCTCGAAACCGCCGCCAACGCACATGCCTTCCACCGCGGCAATCACTGGTTTGTTCAAATCGCGAAGCTCCTGCAAGCCACCAAAACCACCAACGCCATAATCAGCAGTGACAGAATCACCGTCGGCAGCGGCCTTCAGGTCCCATCCCGCAGAAAAGAATTTTTCTCCTGCGGTGCGTAAAATACAGACCCGCAATTTTTCATTGTCGCGGAAATGTTTGAAGATCTCGCCCATCTTACGCGACGTCACCAAATCAATGGCGTTGGCTTTGGGCCTGTCGAGTGTGACCTCGTAAATACCACCTTCCTGAAGGGTTTTGATTACATCATCCATTCCTAGTCTCCCTGATCATTTTTCATCCATATCACCGCATCGGCGGCAATGGCACCCTCGCCAAGACGCGCCACCATCAGCGGATTGACCTCGATTTCATCCAGCCGTGCATCAGTCTGAATTGCATGTGCCATTGCCATGATCGCCTTAACTGCCGCGCCAAGATCCGCCTTTGGTTTTCCGCGATAGCCAGCGAGCAGCGGTGCCAGCCGCAAACGACTGATCGCTGCCAAAATCTCATCTGCGTTTACAGGTAGAATTAGCGTCTGCGTATCATTCAGCAACTCCGCTGTGATGCCACCAGTGCCTATTGTCAGGCTGACTCCATAAATTGGATCGCGGCGCAGACCAACCAACAGCTCACTGACCGGCGTTGGCGCCATTTCCTCAACTAAAAAGCCTTCTGCACCATCCATTGTGTTTGCCGCGGTGGCAAGTTCGTGCTCTGTCAAATTGAGCTGTACCAGCCCTGCCTCGCTCTTGTGCGGTTGTCCCAACCCTTTGAGCGCGAGTGGCGCATTAAGCGCTGCGCTAATGCTTGCCAGCTCTGCTGGTGTGTCTGCTCTCACGCCGCGGGGACAGGTAACACCCCATTCAGTCAATTTGGCCTTGGCGTCATGCTCATCAAGCATTTGTCGTTGTACGATATATTTTGCTGCTTTTAGCGGTTGCCAGTTGGTATTAGTCTCTCTGTCGCCGGTGACTTTTTCAAGGGCGCAAAGGCCGGTGGTAAAGCCACAAAGTGGCACAATGCCATCATCCATCAATCTGGTTGCCCATTCATCTGAAATGCCCTCGGCAATACTACCAAGCATGATCGTCGGCGTTTTTGTCATTTCACCAGCGCGCCGCATGGCCGCCACGGCTGGATGCCACGCCGAGTCGTTGCATCTGTCAGCTCGGGGAAAATCGATTACTAGAATTGAGGCATCGACAAAAGACCCCATCATGCTGGCAAAGGTGTCTGTCATCCGCTCCTCGTCACCCCAGATGAAAGTATGATAATCAAGCGGGTTGGAAATCGTCACAAGCGGGCCAAGTGTCTTTGCAAGAGCTTCTTGATTGGCGCGTGGGATGGCTGGCCAGTTAAGTGCCATGCCCGCGCTCAGATCAGCCATCATGCCGGTTTCTCCACCTGAACAGCACATAGCGCTGATTCTGTTGCCTGCAAGTGGTCCAAAAATATGTAGCAGTTTCAGCGTTTCCAGCATTTCGTCCGGTGTGTTGACCTCGATTACCCCACATTGCCGAAGAAAGGCTGACGACGCAGCAGCCTCCCCGGCAAGTGCCGCAGTGTGCGAGCTTGCGGTATCCTGTGACGCAGCGGTCTTTCCGGATTTAATTGCTACTAAATATTTTCCGGCGCTGCGCGTTGCGGCAGCCATGCTGGCAAAATCCGCCGTGTTAACGATTCCCTCGATATACAGACCGGCGGCTGTAACTCGGTCATCATCCAGCAAGGTGCTTGCCATTTCGGTCAGGCTAGTCTGCGCTTGGTTGCCAACACAGGCGATATAGGCAATCGGTAAACCGCGCGCCTGCATGCTCATATTGATCACGATGTTGGAGGATTGACTGATCAAGGCAATACCGCTATCGACTAGTCGTCCCCCATGCTGGTCAGGCCACAGCATTGCTCCATCAAGATAATTAAGAACGCCATAACAATTTGGCCCCAATAGCGGCATCTTGTCTGCTGCTACAATCAGCGCCTCCTGCAACTCATCATCGCCCGCCTCGGCAAAGCCAGAGGCAAAACAGACCGCACCACCACATCCAATTTTTGCCAGTGTCGCCGCGATCTCGATCACCGCATGGCGATTGATCCCCAGAAATGCCGCATCGGGTGCGGCCGGAAGGTCGGTAACTTTACGGTAACAGGGAATACCGTTGATGGCATCACGCGTTGGATGGACTGGCCATATGTTTCCTTCAAAGCCACTTTTCTGGCATTGGGTGACGACATTTTCCGCCCACCAACCGCCAAAGACGGCGATTGATTTTGGTCGGAACAGGCGCGATAGGTCCCGCATTTCAGCCCCCAAGAGGGCGCAATAGTTCGCGGCTAATGATATGGCGCTGGATTTCTGAGGTGCCATCCCATATTCGTTCGACGCGGGCATCTCGCCAGAAACGTGCCAGTGGCAGATCATCCATCAGCCCCATGCCGCCATAGACCTGTATGGCCTCATCTGTCACCCGAGCAAGCATTTCCGAGGCAAAGAGCTTTGCCGATGCAATTTCACGATTTGCTGGTAGCTCCTGATCCAACCGCCATGCTGCGGAAAGGGTCAGCCAGTCAGCCGCATCAATCTCCGTAATCATGTTAGCTAGCTTGAAGCTTACTCCCTGAAATTTGCCAATCTGCTTGCCAAACTGCTTACGTTCAGCGGCGTATGTGTGTGCGTAGTCAAAGGCACGTCTCGCCCGGCCAACGCACATCGTGGCAACTGTAATTCGGGTGGCATAAAGCCATGTGTTCATCACCTCAAAACCACCATCGACCTCGCCAAGTATTTGTGCATCGGACAGCCTGCAGTCCTCAAACTTTAGGATTACGTTGTGATAGCCAGTATGAGAGACAGAATTATACCCCGGCAGAACCTCAAAGCCAGGATGGCCGCGGTCAACTAGAAAACAGGTGATTCGTTTTTTGGGCCCATGCGACGTATCGTCGACGCCAGTTGCAACAAAAACGATGAAGAAATCAGCGTGATCACCGCCTGAAATGAAATGTTTTGTGCCATTGAGGACCCAATCACCGCCAACACGTTTTGCCGTTGTTTTCATGCCGCGTACATCAGACCCGGCATCCGGTTCTGTCATCGCCAAAGCATCCATTCGTTCGCCTTTAATCGTTGGTGTCAAATATCTCTCTATCTGCTCATCCTTACAGGCCATGAGGATATTCTGCGGGCGGCCAAAAAAATGGGTCAGCGCCATTGATCCGCGGCCCAATTCACGCTCAAGAAGTGCAAATTCCAGATTATTAAGGCCACCACCACCTACAGAGTCAGGAAAATTTGATGCATAAAAGCCCATGTCGATGACTTTCTGCTTGATTGAATTTCCCATCTCGGGTGGCACATGCCCCAGCTTTTCAACCTTATCCTCAAGCGGATAGATTTCCGTCTCGACAAAACTACGCACTGTGGAGACGATCAGTTCTTGCTCTTCGTTTAGTCCAAACTGCATTGTTCTCTCTCCAAAATTTGGACGATATTAACAGTTATCGTCCGCTATCTTACGCCAATTGCGCGCCCCGCTCCATCAGGTTTTGGCAGACCGGCATGACCATCAACAAAGGAAGCGACCTTGATTGCGACCCCCTCGGTAGGCAAGCTGGACGCGCGGGTGTTCATGTCAACATGCAACAGCATATGCTCTCCCGTCGCTAGCAATCTTTTTTCACCCTCATAAAGGCGGTGAAAAATATGCAGCTTCTTGCCGGCGCCTGCCAATATCTGCGTGGTGATATGGACTTCGGCGCCTGCTTTTACCTCGTTTAGATGCTGGATATGTGTTTCAACAGTAAAATAGCTGCCACCCGCTGCTACATAGGCTGAGTCAACGCCGCACATCCGCATCAACATGTCGGTCGCATGTGAAAAACAATCAAGATAACGGGCTTCATTCATATGCCCATTGTAATCCGTCCAGTCTGCAGGAACGCTCCGACGCAACGTTTCCAGCGGCTTTTTGTAGTCTGTCTTTCTAGCCGCAGGGATTGCGTTGTATAGCGTGGCCTCCCAATTGGCCAGCGTTTTGCCAGCGCCCCAATCATTTGCCTTTAGTGCTTGCATGATGGCGACTAGATTGTTGTCCCGTATGCGCTCCAACTCACGAATTGAGTGGTTGCCAGATTGAGCGTCGGATTGCGAAGAGATTTTCTCCACAAGCTCATCCGTCAACTCAGGCACATCCATAAGCTTTGTCCAGGGCCATTTCAGACAGGGGCCAAACTGCGCGATGAAATGCGCCATTCCAGCCTCGCCGCCGGCCACTCGATAGGTTTCAAATAGTCCCATTTGTGCCCAACGAAGGCCAAAGCCATACCGGATGGCATCGTCAATCTCAGCGGTAGTTGCGATGCCGTCTTTGACCAGCCACAGCGCCTCGCGCCAGACAGCCTCCAAGAACCGATCCGCGACAAACGCTTCGATCTCCTTGCGCAGATGCAGCGGGTGCATGCCTAGGGCCCGGTAGATTTCGCCGGCTCGCCTGATTGTCTCATGGCTTGTCTGTTTGCCGCCGACCATTTCCACCAGCGGCAACAAATAGACTGGGTTGAACGGATGACCTACCATCAATTTGTCTGGCCGGTTCATCTTTGCCTGTAGATCGCTTGGCATGATACCTGAGGTGGATGAACTAATTATCACGTTATCGTCAGCCGCTAACTCGATCTCCGCATAGACAGCTTGTTTTACCTCAAGGCGCTCAGGCACGGCCTCGACAATCAGTTCGGCCGACGCCACGGCTTCAGCGATGCTGCTGGCAAAGTTAAGACTGCCGCGTGCTGGTGGCGGCGCCATTGTCAGGCGGGCAAGCGCATGATCGGCATTCTCTATAATTGTGATAATCTTACGTGGTGCTTCAGGGTCAGGGTCGAACACCTGGACATTAACACCATTCTGGATCAGTCGCGCCACCCAGCCGCCCCCGATTACGCCGCCGCCTATGACCGCTGCCACAGCTGGCTTATGTACTCCATCTGTCGTCATTTTTGTCCTATCTGCCCTTTTTAGCGTGGCGCCCGTTTAGTTAGGCCCAAACGAGCGCGGACTTCATCTGGGCCGACAATTGATGCGCCCATATTTTCTGAGACGCTGACTGCTTTTTCGACCAGCTGTGCATTCGTTGCAAATACGCCGCGTGAGAGGTAAATATTGTCCTCAAGCCCAACCCGGATATTGCCCCCAGCCAGAATTGATGCTGCTGGATAGGCCATAGCATTACGACCAATCGAAAACGCTGAAAACACCCAATCGGTTGGCACATTATTCACCATCGCCATGAAAGTGTTCAAATCGTCTGGTGCCCCCCAGGGGATTCCCATACATAGCTGCACTAGTGCCGTTTTCTCGATATGGCCCTCATCGACAAGATGCTTGGCAAACCAAAGATGACCGGTGTCAAAAGCCTCAATCTCTGGCTTGACGCCAAGTGCCTTCATTTGTTTTGCCATTTCAACAAGCATAAAGGTGCTGTTTGTCATCACATAATCGCCATGACCAAAATTCATCGTTCCACAATCAAGCGTGCAGATTTCTGGACGGCAGTCGGCAACATGCGACAGCCGTTCGGTGGCGCCTGCCATATCGGTGCCATCTGGATTCAACGGCAGAGGCGTTTCAACCCCACCCAAAACAAGATCACCGCCCATGCCGGCTGTCAGGTTCAAAACGACATCAGTTGCCGAAGCCCTAATCCTCTCCGTCACCTCGCGAAACAGCGCTGGGTCTCTTGACGGCTTACCAGTTTCTGGATCACGAACATGGCAATGCACCACTGCGGCGCCGGCTTCTGCGGCCTCGATGGCACTTGTGGCAATCTGTTCTGGGGTGATTGGCACCCTGTCCGATTTTCCGGTTGTGTCGCCCGATCCAGTCACCGCACAGGTGATGAAAACCTCTCTGTTCATTTGCAGTGTCATCTACCTGCCCCCACTCATCAAAAATCTTGCCTGTCTGCCCAAGACAATGATGCCAAATTGTTCCCTCCGTCAAGAAAACTTGTGTTACCGGTGAACTGCAAAACCTAAAACCGAGCATGAATGATCCATTGACTGAAAAGCAGCTAATTATCACTACAAATTTATCTGAGCTAATCGAGCTTTTGAGTCGATTTCTGGCAAGTGTGGAAACTGCGTGCTGGAGCCGCCTCAGGCTTGCACTTTGCCAGAAAGCAGCTAAGTTGTTCGAACCAATGTTCAGATATCTCAGAAGAACAGCGAGAGCATTATGACCTTAAAACATTATATTAGTGGTGGTGAAATCGAGGGTGCTAGCGGCCGCACGCAGGATGTTTTCAATCCAGCGTCCGGCGTGGTCGTTGATCAGGTGCCACTGGCAAGCACGGCCGAGGTTGACAAGGCCGTTGCGGTGGCCAGAGAGGCTTTGCCAGGTTGGACGGCAACGCCAGCGGCGAAGCGCGCGCAGGTGATGTTCAACTTCCGCCAGCTCATCCTAGATAATGTCAAAGAACTTGCGACATTGATTTCATCACAGCACGGAAAAACAATTGATGATGCGATGGGCGAGGTTGCTCGAGGTATAGAAGTGGTTGAATTTGCCTGTGGCATCCCGCATGCGATTAAAGGTGAATTCTCGCCTCAAGTGGCTGGCGGTGTCGATGTGTTCTCGATACGCCAGCCTGTTGGCGTCGTTGCCGGGATTACACCTTTCAATTTTCCAGCAATGGTGCCGATGTGGATGTTCCCGATAGCGCTTGCCGCGGGCAATACTTTTATTCTCAAACCCTCCGAACGCGATCCAGGCGCACCGATGATGCTAGCACGGCTGCTCAAACAGGCTGGGCTGCCCGACGGGTGTTTCAACATTATCCATGGTGACAAAGAAGCGGTCGATGCGCTGCTCGACAATCCCGGCATTGCTGCCATCAGCTTTGTCGGTTCAACTGCAATCGGTAAATATATTTACAGCCGCGGTTGCGCCAATGGCAAACGTGTGCAGGCGCTTTGCGGGGCGAAGAACCATATGGTTATCATGCCTGACGCTGATATGAGACAGGCTGTCGATGCAGCAATGGGCGCTGCCTATGGCTCGGCTGGCGAACGTTGCATGGCCATCTCCGCCGTACTAGCGGTGGGCGATAATACGGCAGACCGTTTCGTCGAAGCTCTAGCGCCAAAAGTGCGGGCGCTGAAAATTGGCCAGTATGATGAGCCAGGTGTTGAGATGGGTCCAGTGATCACCGCAGAGTCAAAATCCCGTGTTGAAGATTACATCAACCAGGGGGAGGCGGCTGGTGCCTCTGTCGTTGTCGATGGCCGCAATCTCAAATTGCAGGGCTATGAGAATGGCTTTTTCGTCGGTGGCACATTGCTTGATCATGTGACGCCAGACATGTCTGTCTATCGAGACGAGATTTTTGGTCCGGTTCTCTCAGTTCTCCGTCCGAAAAGCTATGAGGAAGCGCGTCAACTGGTGATCGATCATGAATATGGTAATGGCACGGCTATTTTTACGCGTGACGGCGATGCGGCACGAGATTTTGCCAGTAATGTCAATATCGGCATGGTTGGCGTCAATGTGCCAATTCCGGTTCCAGTCGCTTATCACAGTTTTGGCGGCTGGAAGGCGTCGATGTTTGGCGATCATTCGATGCATGGCATGGAAGGTGTGCGTTTCTACACCAGACTAAAGACGGTTACCTCGCGCTGGCCATCAGGCATCAAGGACGGCGCCGTGTTCAATTTCCATTCGGGCAGCGACAGTTGAGGATCATCGCCATTCACACCCCGTCAAAAGGTTCAACAACTACAAGACAGAAAAAGGCTGGCAGCCTTTTTCATTGGCGCGGATTGCCTTCTTACATCAATAGCTTGCCCGGGTTCAGCAGATTGTCAGGATCGAGCGCCGCCTTGATCGCTTTCAGCATGTCATAGGCGACGGGGTCTTTTAACTCTCGCATCACCTTTTGCTTGTCTGTGCCGATCCCATGTTCGGCGCTAATCGAACCGCGCCATTTGACCACCGCATCTTGAAGCGCCTGTTTGATCGCCTCTGCTTCTTCCGGATGATCCTTCGGGTCCTCATCATAAGGCCGTGCGCAACTGTGGAGGTTGCCATCGCCCATATGGCCAAATGCAATGCAGAACGGCCCAGGGGCAATTGCGGCGAAGGCGGCCTCGAGGTCGGCAATTGCGCCTGGCAGATCTGACACCTGAAAGCTCACATCTGACAGCAGCCAATTGCCATGCCGCTGCATTGCATCCAACGTGTCCTCCCGCATCGTCCATAGATTGCGCCGTTGCGCCTCAGAATAGGCGACTACCGCATCCTTGGCGATGCCAGCTTCAAAGGCTTCGGCCAGAATCTCCTCAAGCTGCGCAGTTAGCAACAGCTTGCCATCTTCATCAGCTTTTGCGTCCTCGGCAGATCCCGCGGCAATCTCAACAATCACTGACAGCGGCGGGCTGTAGGAAAAGGGCGCTGTGATATGATCCAAATATTTGACGCACAGATCATACATTAGCTGGCCAAACAGCTCAAACGCCTCAACACGGCCAGCTGTCCGCGCCTGCACGAAATTCATCAGCTTTAGCGCGGCGCTAACATTTGGCACTACCACCATGGCTGTAGCATAAGCCTCAGGCCGCGGTACCAGCTTCAAACTGGCTGCTGTAATGATGCCAAGTGTGCCCTCGGACCCTACCATCAGATTGATCAGGTCATAGCCAGTATTGTTCTTTTTTAGTGCTGGCAATAGATCCATCACTTCGCCTGATGCCGTCACTACCTCAAGACCTATGCACAGAGCGCGCGCATTGCCGTAGCGGATGACATTTAGCCCCCCGGCATTAGTACCAAGCGCGCCGCCAATATGCGCAGTTCCTTTCGCTCCAAAGACAAGCGGGAACATCAATCCCGCCTGATCGGCCGCCTTGTGGAGATTCTCGATAATACAGCCTGCCTCGGCAATCATCACCTGCCCGTCTGTGTCGATGCTGCGGACATTGTTCATGCGCTCGAGTGACATCAGCAGGATGCCCTCGGCTTCACCAGCAATAGTAGCGCCGGTCAGCCCAGAATTGCCGCCAAGAGGAATCACAGGCGTCTTCGTTGCGGCGCAGGCCTTCATGATCGCAGCAACGGCATTGGTACTGTCGGGCCGGACAACGTACAGTGGATGTGACTCATAAAGTCCTAGCCAATCCCGGCGGTAGCGCGGTTCAATGGCATCTCCTGTTAGCACATGTGCCTTTCCACAGACTTTGATCAACTGGTCAGTGAATTCTGTCACTACGGCATTCCCTGTCATATCACTCTCGCAGCAAAAATTATTCACCCTGTCGGCTAACCAGCGAGCATTTCTAGCCGGAATTGGGCAATCTTATGGACCTCGTCAAGTGCTGTGGCAAACTCGGTTCTTTTGTCATTATTGATCCGGTGACGGAAGGCGGCCAAAATATCAGTCCGCTTTAGCCCCCGCACGGCGATGATAAAGGGATGTCCGAATTTCTCCCTGTAGGTTGTATTTAGCGCTTTAAAGGCAGTGAATTCTTCTGGGCTACATTTATCCAGACCAGCGCTAGCCTGTTCTGCGGTTGAGTCAGCCGTCAGCCCCCCATTAATTGCCAACTTTCCGGCTAGTTCTGGATGCGCGCAGAGCAGGGCGAGCTTTCGCTTGTCGTCGGCAGCATCGACAATGGCGACCATGCGGTTGGCTAGGTGTCTGATCCGGTCATCGGCAGGGTCAAGCCCGGCAGCAAGCACCGCTAGGGCAACCCACTCTGAATTTTCATAGACGCCACCAAATTGCATCAGAAACTGTTCTCGTGTCAGCCCGCGTGGGCTTACTGCAAAACTCGCATTTTCAGCTGTCTCTAACATCATTTTTCCTTTATGCACATTCGCGTGATCATGGGGATATTTGTTTGCAAATTCAATAAATAATTGGCATCTTTTCGTGTTGGGTATTGGGAGTTTAATAGGATGGGTCGGTTGACTACACATGTTTTGGACACCGCCGCCGGCATGCCGGCGACTGGCCTGGCTATTGATCTTTATCGTTGCGATCATGAGAGCCGGCAACGACTTCTTTCTGTCACCACCAATGGCGATGGCCGTTGCGATGCGCCTTTGCTCGAGGGAACGAATTTGACTGCTGGTCGGTATGAGCTTATATTTCACGCGGCCGCCTATCTGCGGGCGTCGGGAAACTTGCTGCCTGAGGTACCATTTTTTGATGACATTGTGATTGCCTTTGGCATCGACAATGCAGATCAGCATTATCATGTGCCGTTGCTGCTCTCACCCTATGGTTATTCGACCTACCGCGGCAGCTAGCGGGGTTCGCGATGCGCGATTATGTGACTTTCATCCTTAATAATGAGGTTCAGACTGTTTCCGGTCTTGCCGGGGATACTACATTGCTCGCGTGGTTGCGGCGTACGCGTCGACTAACTGGTTCAAAGGAAGGCTGTGCTGAGGGTGATTGCGGCGCCTGCACGGTTGTTTTTGCCCGGCTTGACGCCGGCGGCAGCGTGGTCTGGCGACCAGTTAATGCCTGCATCCTTTTTTTAGGTATGCTCGAAGGGGCGTCGATCACCACCATCGAGGGGTTGTCCGATGGTGCAGGTGGACTGCATCCTTGCCAGCAGGCGATGGTTGATTTTCATGCCTCGCAATGTGGGTTCTGCACGCCTGGGTTTGTCATGTCGTTATTTGCCGCCTGGTGCAATGGTGATGGTCTGGAGGCCGAAGCCATTGACGACACTCTGGCAGGCAATCTATGCCGCTGCACAGGTTACAGGCCAATTGTCGATGCCGGGCTGTCTCTTGTCCGAGGTGATCTGCCAGCCTCAGAACTGGCTCGCCGCCAGACAGAGGCAGAGTTGATGGCAAAAATTGCACATAGCGATACGGTCCGGCTTGTTGATGATAGGGCCGAAAGCAATGTCGCATTTGTGACGCCCACGACGGCGGATGAATTTACTGATTTCTACTCCGATAACCCCAACGCGACAATTGTCTCGGGCGCCACCGATGTTGGGCTTTGGGTGACCAAGCAACAGCGGCATCTGCCAGTGATGCTGTGGACAGGCCGAGTGGACTGTTTCAAAAAGGCCACTGAGACGGATGGTCACATCCGGATTGGGCCTGCCGTCACGCATCAACAGGTTTTGTCTGGCCTCGCGGCGCGCTGGCCGGATTTTGGCGAGACCATGCGGCGTTTTGGCTCGCTACAAGTCCGTAGCAGCGGCACGGTTTGTGGCAATATTGCCAATGGCTCGCCAATTGGCGATCTTCCACCTATGCTGATCGCATTGTCTGCCGAGGTGGAATTGACGGCTGGCCCAAAAATGCGAAGGTTGGCGTTGGAGGCATTCTTCCTTGATTACGGTGTTCAAGACCGGCAGAAGGGCGAATTTGTTTCTGCTATTCTGTTGCCGCTAGCACAGGTTACTCATTTCCGTTGCTACAAAATTTCAAAACGTTTTGATCAGGATATCTCAGCAGTCATGGCAGCCTTTAACATTACCGTAGCCAATGACATGATCACCACTGCACGCGTAGCATTTGGAGGCATGGCGGCAACACCAAAACGTGCTAGACATGTTGAAACAGCTCTTGAGGGAGCGCATTTCACAGAAGCCAGTTTCCGTGCTGCTGCGGCTCACATGATTGATGATTTCAAACCAATCAGCGATATGCGTGCGTCTGGCGCCTACCGGTTGCAGGTGGCTCGCAATCTTGTCGTGAAATATGGGCTTGATCTGACCGGTGCCGGATCTGTGCGGCTTGCTGGCCGGTCGGGGTTGTCGCTTGCTGGCGCAAGGGGGATGTGATGACACCGCCTGATACCGGCCACAGTAAAGACATCCTGACGACCAGTGGTATTGCTGGTGATATCCGTACCCCGTTGCGCCATGACAGTGCGCACAAGCATGTTGCTGGTACCGCGATCTATGTCGATGACATTGCCATCCCAGAAAACAGCCTTGTGGTGCTGATTGCGCAGAGCCCGCATGCTCATGCGCGCATCACCGCGATGGATCTGTCGGCTGTTGCCGCCGCGCCGGGCATCGCGCGAGTAATGAGCGCCGCAGATATTCCGGGAAAGAATGACTGCGCGCCGGTCTATGGCGATGATCCAGTTTTTGCCGACACTGAGGTAAATTATGTCGGCCAAGCGGTGTTTGCTGTTGCCGCCGAGACGATGGCTGCAGCCAGGACTGCCATTGCTCTTGCCAAAATTAGCTATGAGGAATTGCCAGCGATCATCACCATTGAGGCTGCGATGCAGGCAGGCTCGTTTTTGGGCCCAGCGGCGACCATGACGTGCGGTGATCCAGATACGGCTATCGCAGCGGCGCCGCGCACCCTCAGCGGCAGTATCGATATTGGCGGACAGGAGCATTTTTATCTCGAAGGTCAGGCAGCGCTAGCGTTTCCGGGTGAAGATGGCGATATGTTAATCCATGCTTCGACCCAGCACCCAAGCGAAATACAGCACAAGATTGCCGAAGTTCTCGGCACTGGCAATCATGCTGTGACCGTCGAAACCCGCCGTATGGGTGGTGGCTTTGGTGGCAAGGAGAGCCAG
>CAJWKB010000008.1 GCA_913042065.1 uncultured Alphaproteobacteria bacterium
GTGGAACCACGGCGTAGGAATTGGTCGAGATTACATCCGCGCCAGCGGCTATAAAAGCATCATGCGCAGCGCGGACAAAATGCGGCCCCTCAATCAACGCAGCAGCGGACCATTCTGGTTGCCGAAAAGGAGCGCCCATTGCCTCAAGCTGGCGACCAAGTCCTCCGTCAAGAATAATCATGCCGTTTCTCCAGTAAATAAGTAGGTTAGCGTAAATCACACAAAACAGTTTTGCCTAATTTCTCAACCACCTTCTGATGAAGGGTAGACCGCGCGATATTGGTGTGGCAATAGAACACAAGCAAGGCAGAGAAATTTTATCTTTCTCAACCATTTTGCGGCAAAATTGAACATAAAAGCCACTGGTTCATCGTACATGGCTGGCAGAACGTGTAGGCGACTCCGTTACCGAAAAAAGCAAAGCAAAATACAAATATGATCGCACAGGACCACGCGCAAATTAAAATGAAGGCAACACGCTACTTCAACCTTCCCCTACTATTCGAGGTTAAACCCGCACATGCGCGCAATCGCTTTTACTACTTCCTGATTGCGGACCGCAAAAGGCAAAATGGCAATAGCAATCAGCATCAACACAGCCCAGATTATCCAAGCCGACAAATCGGCATGCCAGCTCGGTGGTGTTTGGACATTGCTATTATCTGGCAACGACCGCTCAGCGGACGTACCACTACGCATCGTTTTTCTTGTCTGTGAGTCAGAGGTCGGTGTAGTCATCGAACCTCACAGTTTCATCACAAATTCAAGGCCCGATTGCGAGCCAACATAAAGGCCTGGTTTGCTCATCCGCAAAGAGACAAGAATATTGCTCCCCCCATCGAGTATCACATCGACCCTGTTGCCAGCGATTCGCACTATGTTGCCGGACGCGTCACGGCCGGTTTCGGTACAGTTGAGTGTAACTTTCTGATCGATGACAAGCATGGCTTTCTCCTGACATATCATCCTACCATAGTTCCTGACAAAACAGCACCGATTTCCAAAAGTGCAGTTGCACACTTCTATTGTAGATCGACCGCATGCGCTTTCAGATCATCGAGTGAACAGATATGCAGGGTCGCGATATTGGTCGCCGCAAGCCGTACCTTAGGTGCGCAACCCGCCTGGCGCGCTTGTTCCCAACGTGCAGCGCACAAACACCATTGATCACCATCACGCAATCCAGAAAAACCAAATCGCGGCATTGGCGTCGAGAGATCGTTGCCAGCCTCCTTGCTGAAGGCAAGAAAACTGTCTGTCATGATCGCACAAACTGTGTGCAGCCCTTGATCATTTGGACCGGTGTGACAACAGCCATCTCGAAAGAAACCTGTTAAAGGATCATGTGAACAGCTGACTAATATCTGTCCAAGCACATTTTTTTGCCTCTCAGGGCGGCCGCTTCCACCATCCATGATCACGCCTCCTAAACGCTCGACTTGCTTAATTTTCATGTAGGGTGTCGATTGCAGCCATTCCAGCCTCAATCCGCTTTTCAAGTTCGGCCATGAAAACCTTGCGGGACAGACCGGGGGCGATCGGCGGTAGAAAACGAACATCAACTATACCTGGTTTCTTAGTCCAACTGTTGCGTGGCCACACATGCCCAGAATTGAGCGCCACCGGTACGACTGGCAAACCAGTTGCATCATAAAGTGCGAAAACGCCCACCTCATAGCCATGGTTGGCACCAGGTTCAACGCGTGTTCCCTGCGGAAAAATTAACAAAGAACGACCTCGCTGCCAATGTAGCACAGCCGACTTGCGTAATTCCCGCAGCGCTCGCATACCGGCGGCACGGTCGACAGCAATACAGCCGGCCCGAAAGAAAAACAACCCAACCAATGGCAGAAACAACAATTCCCTCTTCATAACTGTCACCGGCATTCTTAGAAAACCCACGAGAACTATTGTTTCCCAAGCCGATTGATGTTTGGCTGCGTAAATCACTTGCCGGTCGAGCATCGTAGCACCGTGAATGCGATGTTTAACTCCAGCAATCAATAGTAATTTTGCCGTCATCCAGCCCCAACATCGCGCAACAATCCGCACGACTATCGAAGGCAGAAGCAAGAGCGGCAATAACAACACAACAACCAGACCGGTCATTAAATAAAACAAGCTGTTAAAGATAAATGATCTGATATAAACCATCCCGGCAAAATAGGCGTAAACAGACAGCGCCGCAATCACCAAGTGGTAGACCGCAAATGGATCAGAACTCGGACAGCAGTGATCAAGACAATAAGCCCGTTTGGCAGTGCCGCGCTGAAATGGCATTGGCCTCGGTCATTGCTACTCACAGGCTGATCACCTACGCGGAACTAGCCGACGCCGCCACTGTTCCGCCGCCACACCGTATTCACAAGTTGACGCTTTGGCTTGAGACAACGTTAGTGTTAGATCACCGTGCGGGGTGTAAGTTACGTATGGCGTGGGTAATTTCGCGCACACGTGGCGGTTTGCCAGCCCCAGGCTTCTTTATAAAATGTCGCGAACTGGGGCTTTACGACGGGCCAAACAATGGCCCTCGCGCAAAAGCATTTCACACGAATTTACTGGGCTTGATGACTTGAGGCCATTAGGTGGCAGGCCCTGTGCCGACACTGATGCAGAAAGTAAAGACCTCACCCTCGCTGTGCATCTCGACAAGACCATGACCGCCATTGCTGCAGAAATGTTGGAAATCAAGTGGAGCAGCCGGATCATCAGCTATCACGTAAAGCCTTTCACCGGCTACCATCTGACCCATCTGTCGACGCGCCTTTAGTACCGGCAAAGGACATTTCAGGCCGGTCAGATCAAGCGTCAAAAAAGATTTTTCTAGCGAAGCGGCATCTAGTTTGGCAGATGTATTTTCCATAAGGGTAGAATAACCACATACGCGGTTTTGCGCTAGCACGAAAATGCCGCATCCAGAGATTTGCCGCTGAGTCGACAAGATAGATTAGCACGTAGGGCGTTACGGGCTTGCTATTGGCTCTTAGCAGACGCTAGATAGGCGCATGAGTATTTGGGTAATGATCATTGGCGGCGCAACAGGCTTTGCTTTTGGCGGCCCTATTGGCGGCCTGTTGGGCGCCGCGGCCGGTATTGCCGTTGAACGGGGCTTCTCTTTTTCAGAACAAACAGAGGACAACCCCGGCAGCCGCAAGGTCGCTTTTACTGTTGCATTAATTGCACTGTCTGCAAAAATGGCTAAGGCCGATGGTGTTGTTACTCATGACGAGATATCCGCTTTTCGCCAACGCGTCCATATCCCCCAAGGTGAGGTCAGTCAGGTTGGCAAATTCTGGGATCTGGCACGCCAGACACAAGATGGTTTTGAGGGTTATGCAAAACAGGTTGCAAAGCTTTTTAACAAGCGCGCACCAATTCTTGAGCAATTGCTTGATCTGTTGTTTCACATTGCCAAGTCTGACGGTGCTGTTACCCCGCCCGAAGCCAAATATCTGGAAGCTGTTGCGCAAATTTTTGGCTTTTCGGAGGAAGATTTTGCTAGGTTCATGGCGTTGCATGGCGAAGCTGGCCCGACACCTTATGAGGTGCTTGGTGTTTCCTCGGATATTGGGGATGCTGATTTGCGAAGTCATTGGCGCAAGTTGGTGCGCACAAACCACCCGGACAAACTGATTGCCGATGGAATGCCAGAGGAATTCATCAAGGTTGCCACTGGCAAGCTGGCCAACATCAACGCTGCCTATGACACAATCGTTCGCGAGCGAGGTCTTGGCTGATTATGCCCATACCACTTCTGACTATAGCCGAATGCGGGATCAATCTTGGCGATCGCTGGCTTCTACGCGGTGCCAATCTAGCCCTGCATGCTGGTGACAAGCTGGCTCTTGTCGGCCGCAACGGAGCTGGTAAATCCACCTTGATGAAGTTATTATCAGGACAAGGTGAAATGGATGAGGGAACTCTATGGATTGCGCCTGGAACGCAGATCGCCTATTTGCCACAAGCTCCTGAAATTCATCCAGGCATGACTTTGCGTGCCATCGTCACTGCCGGGTATGACGCCGATGCCGCCGGTCGGCCAGTGCCAATACATCAGGCAGAAGCGATCTTGATGAGAATGGGACTGGCCCCCGACCGCATCAGCGACGGGCTGTCCGGTGGGGAAGCGCGGCGTGTGTCGCTGGCGCGTGCGCTCTACACCGAACCCGATATTCTTCTGCTTGACGAGCCGACTAACCATATGGACCTGCCGACCATCGAATGGATGGAAGATCTGCTGCTGAAGCACCGCGGTGCCCTACTCGTTGTTAGCCATGACCGTGCTTTTCTGCGCAACCTGGGAACTGGAATCATCTGGCTGCATCAGGGCAGATTGCGTCGCCGTGACAGCCAATTTAGCGAATTTGACGATTGGTCGGAGGGTATTCTGGCTGAAGAAGCGTTGATGCTTCACAAAATGGATCGTCGCATCGCTAGCGAAACCAAATGGTCGCGCGAGGGCATTTCCGCCCGCCGCAAACGCAATCAAGGACGATTGCGGGAACTAGCGACATTGCGCAGCGCGCGGGCAAAATCCGGCGGTATCACCCAGCGCGCCATGCGCATGGAAACCGGTCCCGCGGAAGGTGGCGGACAGATGGTGGTCGAAGGCATTGATCTGTCGGCATCGGTACCCACATCCACATCCAATACAGAAGGTGGAGTGAGTCGCCGCCAGCTGCTCACTCATTTCAATCTGCTAGTCCGGCGAAGTGACCGCATCGGCATTGTCGGGCCGAATGGAATTGGCAAATCGACGCTGGTCCGCATTCTTCTGGGACTGCAGCAACCGGACAGCGGGCGTGTGCGCCAGGGTTTCGGATTGTTGCACGCCTATTTTGATCAACGGCGCGAGACCCTCGACCGGACAGCATCACCCTGGACGATCCTGACTGGAGGCACTGGCGATACTGTCGAGGTCGCTGGTCAGACCAAGCATGTCACCGCCTATCTCCGCGATTTCATGTTCGATGATCATAAAATGACGCAGAAGATCTCCACGCTATCGGGCGGTGAGCAGAACCGGTTGCTGCTGGCCAAGCTATTTGCCCAGAGCCATAATTTTCTGGTGCTTGACGAACCGACCAATGATCTTGATCTTGAAACGCTTGAGCTGTTGCAGGAAGTGATCGCCGACTATGACGGCACCATCATGATTGTCAGTCATGACCGAGATTTTCTGGACCGGACGGTGACCGCATTGCTGTCTTTTGAGGGTGATGCGAAGATTGTCAGCCACGCTGGTGGCTATTCAGACTATCTGCAACGCCGCATTGCCACCGAGGCGAGGCAGCTTGCACGAACTGGGAACCAGTCGGAGGGAAAAGCCCGCAGAAAATCATTAAAAGGCACCAATGCCAGTAAAGGTGGCGCAAAAGCGGCAAACCGTCCCGCCCGCCTGACCTTTCGCGATCAGCACGCGCTTGACAGATTGCCCGAAGAGATCGAACAGCTGGCGGCCGCCATTGTCAAGCTGGAGGCGGCAATCGCCGACCCGGCGCTATTTACCACCAATCCGAAAAAATTCAACCAGGCTGCAACGGCGCTTGCCACCGCGCAGGCAAAGAAGGAAGAGAAGGAAACCCAGTGGCTTGAGATCGCCGAACGTGCCGAGGCGCTGGGGGGCGAGGACACCCAGCCTTGACCACGCTCCCTCGTCGGCTATAAGCTTATTCCGCTGTCAGATGGCTGGATGACCGCTGCCACCAATGGAGAAATCTGGTGGAAGAGGAAAGTCCGGGCTCCACAGGATCAGGATGCCGGGTAACGCCCGGCGGGGGCGACCCTAGGGAAAGTGCCGCAGAAAACAGACCGCCTGCCCGCCCCAAGGGACGCACGTAGGTAAGGGTGAAAAGGTGCGGTAAGAGCGCACCGCCAGGCTGGCAACAGGCTGGGCAGGGCAAACCCCATCCGGAGCAAGACCATGTAGGGACACATGCCGCATGCGGCTGGTGCGATCCTGCACCGATGTCCGGGTAGGTCGCTTGAGGCGGCTGGCAACAGTCCGCACTAGATGAATGGTCATCGCCCGCTGCGGTCATGCAGGCGGGACACAGAACCCGGCTTATAGGCCATCTGACAGCCTATCCGCCTACCAGCCCAAAACGTAAAAAAGTGGCCGAAGTCTGAATGAAATACTCCTCTGGTTTGGGGCTTCGTCTTTTTTGCCGTAGTGTCGTCCAGACCAAGTCCCTTGGGCCATGGTTTGGGATTTATTTTGATGTGGCTTGCCTGGGAATAATATAAACTCCTCTAGGTTGACTTATGCCACTATCTGTCCGGCGGCAAGGGTCGTAACCGGACAGCTTAGAACGTTCAGCAGCTAAACAAGCTGCTGGCGTGCCAGTTCCAATACCTGCCCGTCATTCGCACAAGCGCCGCGGGTTCCACCGTCACACGGCACGGCGCGCCGGCGACCCATCAGGTGTCAGCGCGACAGATTTGCCATCATGCAGCACCCGCATCAGACCCTGCAGCCCGCCAGGTTGCTGACAGTCGGAAGACCGCCAAATTGTAAACGCGCCAAACAGACAATTACATGCCCTATGATCCGGCTAGCGGCATGTAGTGAGTAACGCACACAGAGTAGCAAACGGCGCGTCCAAAGCCGGGGCATGGGCTCGCGGCGCTCGTGCAAGAACACAATGATCTCCCACTCCTGCTAAGCCAGAAAGAACGCGATACGGAATGGTTCTCCCGCAACGAGCGGTTGGTCAGCATGAGCTGGGCAATCATGCTAGCCAACAACAGGCCGACACGCCGGCAGCCACATTAAAGTACAATCAGTGCCTTATGTCCCCTCATCCGCAACAGTGCTTCTGCTTGGCATCCTCTGCATGTCTCACCTACGCATTCACATCAGCACTTATGCTAGACTTTCAATTAGCCTTGCAGGCAAGAAATGTGGCCAACGCACAGCTCTGGAATTGAAGGCAGCGCTGACACAGCCTAACTGGAAAGTAATAAAAATATTCAGACATTCACCTTTTAGGTTTGCACCAAGCTGCCTCTGTGGCGGACGGTATGCTGGCGGTGATGATGGTGCAGGTGATGAGACCCAACGCCGGTCCGACATGCGGTTTGACGGCATCGGTCAAGCCCCCTAGTGTTGCATCAGTTTAACTTGTGGTATTTTTGATAATGCTTTCCAAGATCGGGCATCTCATCGGGCGATTAATGCGGCTTTTGCCTAATGTCACTAAGGTCCAGAACAGCCGTGTGAGTGCTTATTTCCACGTTCCTCTCTTCAACCATTATGTCAGCAAAGACATTGATGAGTTGCGCCACGGCCGGCGTGAACCGCATCTATATCGTTGGATCGAGGGAATTGCCGATGGTAGCGTGTTATTTGATATTGGGACTAACTATGGCCAGGAGTCGATCTGGGCCTCTCGCCAGCACTGTAAGACGATTCGCACAATAGGCTTTGACTGCGGGCTACTCGCATCGCATTTCTGTGCTCTAAACCGCGAATTAAATGGCGGGACATTTGACTTCGTTTTTGCAGTAGTTGGCGACAGCCCAGGAGAGATGGTTACGATCACAACCAATTCGGACACGCATATCCCACGACTTCACAAAAAGAACGTGCCCTACAGCTATCAGGTACCCTGTATCAGCCTTGATGTCTTTGCCGCTGCCAATGATCTGTCACCCACCCATCTGAAAATTGACGTCGATGGTGCCGAGGCTGCAGTGATCGCTGGGGCTAAAGGGCTTCTTTCCGGTGATGTGCTGAGGGAAATCTTCATCGAGATCGACCATGTGAATGTTGATCTAGCACAGCACATCACTGATTACGGCTTTGCCATCGCCTGGCAGAACAACAAACCGGAAAACAAAGAATATCTATTCACCCGCTAATACGGCGATCCATGATCTGGGGTGGTGACAGGCGAAAACCAGTTCTGCTAACCATCTACATTACAAATGTTTTCCAAAAAGTACAAAGACAGAACATTATTCATTTACAGCATTTTACATGATGTTGTTAAAAAATTGAATTAAGGCATTGAAACTATTGGTTTTTCCCATGAAAAATCAGTGATAACCCATTGACCTCCACAAATTCCCATGATATCCCATACTATCCCAAATAGTTTTGGGATCCTGTGTTTGCCCGCTAGCAGCTCTGATGTCTGCAGCCGCAAAACGGCCAAACACAAGATCTTGAGCCAAAAACGGGGATGAGGAAAAATCGGTGACGGGGACGCACAGGCCATAGAGGCGCCACACCCCGTCACTAGAAAAGGCCCAAGAGGGCAGAAAATCTGGGGACAGGCACGTGGATTTATTTCTATCCACATTTGAACACCGCATCGACAAAAAGTGCCGCCTTTCAGTGCCGGCACCTTTCAGGTCTGTGCTCGAACGCCGCCTTGATCCGCTCTATCTGTTCAAATCACTGACCGAACCATGCCTTGAAGGCTGTGGGCCGGAACGGATCGGCCAGATTGTTGACGCCATTGACAGAATGGACAGTCTCTCAGCCGAGGTGGCAACGTTGCAGACAATGCTATCCAGTGCCCAAGAAATGAAATTGGACAGCGAGGGCCGGATTATGCTTTCGGCCGATTTCATCGCCTTTGCCGAATTGCAGGAAGTAGCGCTTTATGCCGGTATTGGCCGCTCATTCCAGATCTGGCTGCCCGACCGCTATCGCACTCGCGAGGCAGATGCCCGCAGCCGCGCTAAGGAAAGTGGCCTGCCAAGCTTACGCCTTGGTGGACACAGGCACGAGCCTGACAACGGGGCGCGATGATGCCAGAACAGCAACTTCCCCATCAGGCGCTCCACCAATCGGTTCTATTGCGCGAGGTGGTGGCGGCCCTGTCCCCGACCGATGACGCTATTTATCTTGATGCCACATTTGGCAATGGCGGCTACAGCCGGGCACTACTCGAGGCGGCGGGTTGCAAGGTGTTCGCCATCGACCGCGACCCCGATGCAATCCAGCGCGGTCAGCCCATGCTTGCTGAATTTGCAGGCCGTTTTTCGCTTGTAGAGGGTTGTTTTTCACGGATAGCTGAATTGCTTGACCCTGAAGTACGATTGACTGGGGCGACCTTTGACCTCGGCGTCTGCTCGACCCAGCTTGACCAGCCCGAACGTGGTTTCTCCTTCCGCACCGACGGCCCTCTTGATATGCGGATGTCAAAAAGCGGTGACACCGCAGCCGATGTTGTGATGCAGGCAGATGAACAGACGCTGGCGCAGATCCTGTGGGATTATGGCGAAGAAAAGGCATCACGGCGTATTGCAAAGGCGATTGTCAACGCGCGCAAGGATGACCCTATCACCACCACGACCCAGCTAGCGGCTATCATCCACGCGGTGATGCCAGCCAAACGGCCTGGACAGATCGATCCAGCAACGCGCAGTTTTCAGGCGTTGCGCATCTATATCAACCGCGAGCTTGGTGAACTGACAGATGGTCTTGCCGCTGTCGAGGCGATGCTGGCGCCGAGTGGCATTCTAGCAGTGGTTTCTTTTCATTCACTCGAGGATCGGATTGTTAAACGCTTCCTGACGGCACGCAGTCAGGTCGCGCCGCGGTCATCACGACACATGCCGGATATTGACACCCCCGACCCAACATTTGAATTACTAGGTCGCAAGGCGGTTGTGCCAAGTGCCGACGAACAGGCGGAAAATACCCGCTCGCGCTCGGCAAAGTTGCGTGTCGCTTACCGTACCAAGGCGCCCACCATCGCGGCCAATGATGATACCTCCCATCGGCAAGGGAGGAGCTAGATCATGCGGATCATTCTGTTGTGCGCATTCTTTCTCGCCACACTTGGTACCATCTTATATCAGGTCAAGACGGGAATCGATATTCGTGAAAATAGGCTCGCCATGCTCGAATCCGAGATCAGCAAGACCAAAAGGGAAAATGCGGTTCTTGAGGCAGAGTGGGCGTATCTATCCCGCCCGGAGCGTATCATGGAACTTTCCGGTCGCCTGCTTGGTATGCGCCCGATCGCCAAGAACCGGGTGTTACCAATCGACGCGATTCCAATGCGACTTGTGCCAAAATTTAAGGAACGTGCAGTTGCGCCTGGACAGATTAAACCGGCAGCAGGTGAAAGCGCCGCGCCTGAATTGAATTTGTTCAAGGGGATCTCTGGGTCAAGGGCTATAAAGCCATGAACCAGAACAATGCGACACAAGCGTTGCTGGCGGTGCGGCGTCTTATCTTTCCAGATCGGCCCGATCCGGCGAGATCAAGACGCATTGCCGAGGGTAGGCTGGTCGCCAGCTGCTTCATTGCGATGGCCGTGTTCATAACCATTGGCGTTCGCATCTTCACCTTAGCGACGGCAGTCGAGGCCTCTAGTATAAGCCCGGTGCCGCTTGCCAGCACTGCCGAACGGGGTCAAATCCTTGATCGCCGCGGCCGTTTGATAGCGACCAATGTGCCAATGACTGTTTTGCACGCCAACCCAAGCGAAATCATGGATGTTGCTGATGCCGCCCGGCGGCTTGCCCCGCTGATCACGCACCATGACGAAGCCAGTCTAACCAGGCTGTTGCAGAAAAACACCCGTTACGTCGAACTTGATCGCAAACTGACCCCAGAACGTCATGCCAACATTCTTGGGCTTGGCATCCCCGGCGTCTATTTCCGTGACGGTATGCTACGCGCCTATCCACGGGGTAATACGGCCGCGCATATCCTTGGCCAAGTCGATCCACAAAATCACGGCATCGCGGGTATGGAAAAAGCAATGGAGGCAGAGCTGTTGGCCGGCAATAGTGTCACCCTGTCGATTGATATCGGAATCCAAGCCATTCTTGCAAAGGAAATATCAAACCAAATCAATGACTTCAAGGCAATTGGCGGAGCTGGCGTTCTACTCGACATCAGTAACGGTGAGGTTTTGGCAATGGTGTCACTGCCTGATTTCAATCCAAACCATCTTGGCAAGATCGAGGCAGATGCACGCTTCAACCGTGCCACCAAGGGCCTTTATGAGATGGGTTCGACCTTTAAGGTACTAAACACGGCCATTGCCCTCGAAACTGGCGCTGTTCAGATAGGCCAAACCTATGATGTAGCCGAACCGCTGCGCGTCGCGCGGTTTACGATCAGTGACTACCACGTCTACAAGCGTCCACTGAACATCTCCGAAATTCTTGTCTATTCATCGAATATCGGATCGGCAAAGATGGCCGAGGCCATCGGCCCACAAACACAGCGGCTGTTCATGGAAAAGCTAGGGCTGCTTGACTATCTGCCGCTCGAGTTACCAGAAATCGGACGCCCACTAAGCCCACGGCGGTGGAAACGGGTTGAAACGATGACTGTTTCCTACGGCCATGGCATTTCCATCTCGCCGGTGCATCTAGCTAGCGCGGTCGGTGCTGCAAGTGGTGACGGCCTTTGGGTAAAGCCAACCCTACTAAAACGGCAGACTGGAGACAATCCAATCAAAAATCGCGTCTTTTCCGCCGAGACTGCGCGAAATGTCCGTTCAATGATGCGGCTCGTTGTCTCACACCCTGACGGCACTGGCAATTTTGCTGAAGCGCCCGGCTATATGGTTGGTGGCAAAACTGGAACCACAGAGAAGATCCTTGGCAACGGCTATAACAAGAAAGCTAATCTAGCCACTTTTGTCGCCACCTTCCCGGTTCACGACCCGCGCTATGTTCTGGCGGTGATGGTTGATGAGCCCAAAGGAAATAAAAAATCCTATGGCTATGCCACGGGCGGCTGGGTCGCTGCGCCTGCAGTAAAGCGCATCGTTGAACAGGCAGCCCCACTGCTTGGCATTCTTCCTGTTGACGAAAAATCGCCGGAAATTCGCCAAAAACTTCGTGTTGATTTGGAGATTGGAGAGGAGAAAAAAACTCTTGCGACTTTGTGACCTGCTGCCAAGGAGCCCGACCGAGACAACGCTGCCAACAGCCACCGGCGAACTTGCCGTCACTGGGCTGAGCGACGATTCACGCAAAATCCGCAGCGGCCACTTGTTTTTTGCCCTTGCTGGAGCAAAATCTGACGGTCGGCAATTCTGCCAGAAAGCGGTTGATTCCGGTGCCATCGCGATTGTAACTGACAACCGAAGTCTGGATGATAATCTGAACGCAATCATAGGGTCGGGCACGCCAGTCATCCAGACAATCAATCCCCGGCAGGCGCTTGCACGGGCGGCCGCCAAATTCTGGCCTCGGCAACCATCGATGATAGCCGCCGTCACCGGCACCAATGGCAAAACTTCGACCGCAGAATTTCTACGTCAGATTTGGAAACGTGTCACCTGGGATGCGGCCTCACTCGGCACGCTTGGGGTACAGGGAACCGATACACGAAAACTCAAGGGCAAGATGATTGACCTGCCCTCACTGACAACGCCTGACGCGATCAGCCTACACAGCAATCTGCATGTGCTAGCAAATGCCGGCATCACCCATTTGGCGCTGGAAGCGAGCAGCCATGGGTTGGAACAATATCGGCTTGACGGTCTGAACATCCATGTCGCGGCATTTACCAATCTGACCCGTGACCATCTTGACCATCACCATGACATGAACGCCTATTTTGAGGCAAAGGCACGGCTCTTCACCAACATTCTGATGCATGCGGGTGTTGCGGTAATCAATATTGATGATTCCTATGGCCGCAAACTAGCCAAGATGATAACTGCTAACACAGCAACGCCGCGTGTGGCTGTAACGCTTGGCTTTGCCGAAGATGCGGATTTTCAAATCATCAGGATTGAGCCGGTCGCCGGCATGTTGCAGATGACGGTCCGGCATCGCGATCACAATTGGCACATTCCGCTCGCATTATCCGGTACCTTTCAGGCAATTAACGCGTTGACCGCGGCGATCATGGGTCATATGAGCGGCCTGCCCCTGCAGGATTCCCTGCACGCCATCGCCTTCCTTAAGGCAGCAACCGGACGTATGCAAACGGTATCCGGACATCCGGATGGAGCGCAGATCGTGGTTGATTATGCGCACACACCAGATGCCCTTGCGGCGGCATTGGCGGCGTTGCGACCAGAAGTAACTGGCAAGCTTGCCGTCCTGTTTGGCTGTGGCGGTGACCGTGATCCCGGCAAACGCCCGATGATGGGCGAAATTGCGTGCGCGAATGCTGATCTGGTCTTTGTGACAGATGACAATCCGCGGTCCGAGGATGCTGGAACCATTCGCAATGCTATCATCGCTACCTGCCCAAATGCGTACGAGATCGCCGGGCGTGACAAGGCCATTGCCACCGCCATCGGTGATCTTAAGAGAGGTGATGTACTGCTGATTGCCGGTAAAGGCCATGAGACGGTACAGCTTATTGGCGATGAAACCCTACCCTTCAGCGACGCGAATGTCGCTCAGAATGCCATTTCGACATTGGTCGATGCGCGGACAGTCCAAGCACCAGCGACAGGTGGCGAACGATGACTGGTCCGATGCCTATAACAGCGCTTCATGCAACCGAAATTCTGGCCCGGGCTGGCGGCCATATTGCTGCCGGGCAAAGTACTGATTTTATTATCACCGATATCACCATCGACAGCCGCAGATGCCACGAGGGCAGCCTGTTTGTCGCCCTCCCTGGCACACAGGCTGATGGCCATAACTTCGTCGTTGATGCGGCCGAAAATGGGGCGCGGGCCGTATTGGTCTCGCGCCTCATTGATGACCCTAGGCTTTCCGCCAGAGGTTGCACACAAATTCTGGTGAGTGACAGTCTGCAGGCACTTAACGACTTAGCAGTCATGGGCCGTATTGCCCATCGACAGGAAGGTGGCCGCCTTGTTGGTATTACCGGATCGGTTGGCAAGACTGGCAGTAAGGAGATGCTGGCTCATATTCTCCGACGCATGGGCGGATGCCACGCGAACAGCGCCAGTTTCAACAATCAAGTCGGCGTACCGCTGACGCTTGCCGCACTGCCAGCGGATGCCCCTGTTGCCGTCCAGGAAATGGGCATGAACGCCCCTGGCGAGATCACCAATCTCAGTCTAATGGCTAGTCCTGATATCGCCCTAATCACGCGCATTGCTGACTCCCATGCTGGCTTCTTTGCCTCGCTCGCCGAGATTGCCGCTGCCAAGGCAGAGATTTTTAACGGGCTGTGTGGTCTTGGTGTTGTTGTACTTAACAGGGACGATGAATTTTTTGACGATCTCTCACATCGAGCCAGACTGGCTGGTGCCAGCCGCATTATCAGCTTTGGCACTGGCAATGATTCTGAGTTCTGCCTACTGTCCAGTACCGCGACCAAAAATGGCCAGAAAATAGAGGCCGATTGTGCCGGCATTCCCCTTTCTTTCTCGCTTGGCATGACTGCGCCCCATTGGGCGCTGAATACAATAGGTATTTTGGCGGTGATCGAGACACTGGGACTTAATATCATCGAGGCGGCCAACTATCTGCAAGATTTCTACGATCTGCCAGGGCGGGGTGCGCAGCATCATGGCACCTTCAACCAGCAGCTGATAACACTTGTTGATGACAGCTATAATGCAGGGCCGGCATCGATGGCGGCTGCACTCGTTGGGCTCGCTGGCATACCGCCACAAATCATGGTTCTCTCTGACATGCTTGAACTAGGTGATGGCACCGGCAGGGCGCATGATGCACTTGTCCCACTGCTGACACCGCTCCTGCCGCGTGAAGTGATTGCCCTCGGCCCAGAAATGGGCCGCATGACAACAGCATTAGCAGCAGTTTGTCCGTCAGTAACCTGTTACAATGTTGATGATAGCGAGCAGGCAATCAGTCTGCTTGCAAGCCTTGTTAAAAAAAATGATCGGATTTTCATCAAGGGGTCGAATGGGTCAGGCGCGCACCAAGTTGCCAGTGCAATCATTGCTGCTCTGACTCCAACGCCGAAAAACGCGCCAGACAGTGCCATACGCAGTAGCCCGCAGGAGGGAGAATCCCATGCTGCCTGACCTGCTTGTACCGCTGGCCGCCGAGTTTCAGCCCTTCAATCTGTTCCGCTACATTACCTTCCGTACAGGTGGCGCGACAATTACTGCGCTGATCTTGAGCCTGATGTTTGGGCCGATAATGATCCGCTGGCTGAAAACCAACCAGGGAGAGGGTCAGCCGATCCGTGATGATGGGCCGCAGTCTCATTTGATCACCAAGGTTGGAACTCCAACAATGGGTGGCTTACTGATCCTCGGCGCATTTGCCCTGTCGACAATCTTGTGGATGCCGCTCTCAAATCCCTACTTGTGGCCAGTTCTTTCTATCGCCCTAGGCTTCGGCGTTATTGGTAGTGTCGATGACTGGATGAAGCTGCGCCGTCGATCGCATAACGGCATGTCAGGGCGAATGAAGCTCGGCCTGCAGTTGCTAGTGTCCTTCTTTGTCACCCTGATCCTAATCGAATTGTCACCAGACCAGCTCCGTTACGGTATTGCCGTGCCGTTTGTTAAGGATAATCTGCTGACAATGGGGCTGTTATATGTCCCGTTCGCGATGCTGGTAATGGTTGGCTCATCAAATGCAGTCAATCTGACAGACGGGCTTGATGGTCTCGCCATCGTTCCAGTGATGATCGTCGCCGCATGTTTTGGACTGATTGCCTATCTCGTCGGCAACAGCAATTTTTCCACCTATCTGCAGATCAATTACGTCCCCGGAACAGGTGACTTGGCAGTGATGTGCGGCGCGCTGATCGGAGCCGGGCTTGGCTTTTTGTGGTTTAACGCTCCACCGGCAAAGGTGTTTATGGGGGATACCGGATCGCTGGCGCTCGGCGGCGGGCTTGGCGCAATTGCCGTTGCTACACGACACGAACTTGTTCTAGCGATCACCGGCGGTCTATTTGTTGTGGAAACGTTGTCGGTGATTTTGCAGGTTGCCTCCTTCAAGTTGACTGGTAGACGGATTTTCCTGATGGCCCCATTACATCATCATTTTGAGCGCAAGGGCTGGGCTGAATCCACAATCGTCATTCGATTCTGGATCATTGCTGTCGTGCTGGCACTGGCTGGCCTGTCGTCGTTGAAGCTGCGCTGAGGGGATGTAGGGCGATGTTGATACCGGCACAGATGGCAGGAAAAATTGTTGGAGTCCTCGGGCTTGGCAAATCCGGTCTCGCCGCAGCGGCACCATTGCTGGCAGCAGGTGCCACAGTATTTCTGGCTGATGACCACAAGATACCTGAGCAGTTGCCGTCCGGCGCGCATTTGCGCTCCTGGTCAGACTGGCCCTGGACCGAGATTGATCTGATGGTGATCAGTCCCGGAATCGCGCACGCGCACCCAGCACCACATCCAGCGGCTAAGCTAGCAGCCGAACACAATGTTGAGGTCGTCAGTGAGATAGAAATAGCAATGCTTGCACAACCTGCGGCACGCATTGTTGGGATCACCGGAACAAATGGAAAATCGACAACCACAGCGCTAGTCGGCCATTGCCTCGAGGCGGCAGGAATTGCGGTAGCCGTTGGCGGTAACATTGGTGATGCTGCCTGCCATATAAAAGATCCTGGTCCAAATGGTGTGATCGTACTGGAGTTGTCTTCCTATCAGCTGGAAACGACGCCATCACTGCGTACGAACGTGAGTGTGTTGCTAAATATAAGCCCCGACCACCTTGACCGCCATGGCGGCATGGATGGCTATGTCGCAGCGAAAGCAAAAATTCTCCAGGCGCTTGGGGGTAAGGGACTGGCCATACTTGGAGAGGGTGACGCGTATGTACGCAGCCTCGCAGCAGCTGAGGCCACCGCCGGTCAATTAGTTCAGATTGCCCGCAGCAGTGATGCCCCAGCCGGTAGCACTCAATGTCCAGCACTAATCGGCGCACATAATGCCGAAAATGCCGCTGCCGCTGCCCTCGTCTTGCGCCACCTCGGTGTTGATTTAACCATTATTGATCAGGGCATGGTAAATTTTGCCGGCCTACGCCACCGGTTACAGCATGTTGTCAGCGCCGGACCAGTTGCCTTTGTTAATGACTCAAAAGCTACTAATGGTATAGCCGCAGCACGGGCGCTAGAGGCCTTTGACAACATCTACTGGATTGCGGGTGGGCTTGCAAAGGAAGATGGTATTGGCGCGGCGGCACAGGCGCTTGATCATGTGACGAGTGCCTATCTGATTGGTGAGTCAACGCCAATCTTTTCCCGTGCGCTCGAAGGACGCTGCCCGGCATCAGCATATGACAACCTGCACGCGGCGACCACCGCCGCCTTTGCTGACGCCTGGGCGGGCGGCGTTGCCGCGACCGTACTCCTGGCACCGGCCGCCGCCTCTTTTGACCAATTTGACAGCTTTGCCGCCCGGGGCGACGCCTTTACCGGCATTGCCCAACAACTAGCAGCATCTGTAAGTGAAACAGGCAAGGGAGGCGCACATGCTTGATCGAACCGACCGTTCGCTTGTTGGTATTTGGTGGTGGACTGTTGACAAATGGCTGCTTGCCGGGGCGCTAATCCTCATGGTATTGGGCGCTCTGTTGGTTATGGCCGCTGGACCGGCGGTGGCGAATTTGATCAACCTGCCGTCTCAGCATTTCATGGTTCGGCAATTGGTTTATGTTCTGCCTTCACTTGCTATCATGATCACCGTCTCGATGCTTGAGCCAAGGCCGATCCGAGTGCTCTCGCTGGTTGGCCTTGTCGGAGTCATCGTCCTGATGATCATGGCTATTGTTGCCGGCAGCGAGATTAAGGGCGCAACCCGATGGCTCACCCTGTTCGGTTTCAATCTGCAGCCATCTGAATTTGCAAAACCACTTTTTGCTATCGTTTCGGCATGGCTCTTGACCCTGTGGCGTGAGGGAGAGGACTTTCCCGGCTGGATCTATTCGACCGCGTTACTGGCTAGTCTTGTTACCATTCTGGTGCTGCAACCCGATATTGGTATGACAGCGGTGATTGTCCTGACCTGGGGCTTTCAGATGTTCCTTGCCGGCATGCCAATGCTGTTTGTCATTGGCGCGCTCGCCATTGCGCCTCTGGCCCTTTATGCCGCCTATCTCAATCTTGATCATGTCACGCTGCGGATTAACAAATTCTTCGAGGGTGGGTCGTGGCAGGTAGAACGCGCCCGCCAGAGCTTCGCCGAGGGTGGACTCTTCGGCGTTGGGCCTGGTGATGGCACGGTAAAGCTGAACCTTCCCGATGCACATTCCGATTTTATCTTTGCAGTTGCAGCGGAAGAATATGGTGCGCTTGCCTGTCTCGTCTTGCTCGGCATATATGGCTTCATAGTCATGCGTGGCTTTACTAGAGCGCTGTCGAATGAGGGGCTGTTCTGCCTGATTGCCACCTCCAGTTTGGTCATGCAGATTGGCGTTCAGGCAGCGATCCACATGGCATCGTCAGTCGACCTCATCCCTACTAAGGGCATGACATTACCCTTTGTCAGCTATGGCGGCTCCTCGCTGCTGGCAAGCGGGTTGACCATGGGGCTCATACTGGCACTAACAAGGCGGCGCAATTCATGGTCCACTTTTTCGCGTTATCGCACCAGCAGCGGAACCCTAGCTGATGACCCGACCACAGAAACACCAGAGTTGGCACGATGAAAGGTGGACTAAAAACCGGCAAATTCATCTGTCTTGCCGCCGGCGGGACGGGTGGCCATGTCTTTCCAGCACTAGCAGTTGCCGAACGATTGCAGGCGGAGGGTCATACCACCCTGCTATTCACCGATGGTCGTGGCGCCCGCATGGTCTCCAAAACTCCTCAGGCGATAATTGCCGCTGCGTCGCCATTCCAGCGGGGATTGCTACGCCGGATGCGGGCGGTGGTGCTACTCTCATGTGGCATGGTGAAATCGGTTCTGCGGTTGATGATAAGGCGGCCAGTGGTGATGATCGGTTTTGGAGGCTATCCCTCATGCCCACCGCTTTTGACAGCGGCGCTACTGCGGATACCGACAATGGTACATGAACAGAATGCCTATCTTGGTAGGGCAAATAAAATGTTGGCTAGTCGCGCCGGGCATCTAGCACTAAGCTGGCAACAAACAGCCAATCTGCCAGAGAATGTGACCTATTTTACAGGCGGTATGCCGGTGCGGCAGGCTTTTTTTAATATCAAACCAAACAACTTTGTTCCAGGTGAACCACTGCATCTCACCGTTCTTGGTGGTAGTCTAGGCGCTGGCATTTTTGCCGAGTTGCTGCCACCAGTAATTGCCACTTTGCCCGCCAATATTCGGTCACGCCTACGTCTGACCCAGCAATGCCGCGCCGAGCAATTGGACGCACTGCGTGCGGCCTATCGAGAGCTGCGAGTGACCGCAACGGTAGAGCCGTTTTTTGATGACATTCCAGATATCATGGCCAACAGCCACCTTGTAATTAGCCGAGCTGGGGCATCATCTGTTGCCGAACTAGCAGCAGCAGGGCGAGCAGCCATTCTTGTGCCACTGCCCAGCGCAATGGACGATCATCAGACAGCAAACGCCCGGCAACTGGCTAGTGTTGGAGGTGGCCTGTGTCGTGCCGAGGCCGAATTAGACGCGGCCACCCTCGCTGACGATATCACCAATCTTTTTAGCGATGAGGAAAAATTGGCACAAATGGGCCGGAACGCGCGCAAACTGGCAATGCCTTACGCCGCCCAGACGATTGTCGATTATGCGCTGGCGCTTGGCGACAACAACAGCCAGCAGCCAGCACACAGCATTTCAAGAGGTCGGTCATGAGCGAACTGCCCCTCTCAATCGGCACCCTCCATTTTACCGGCATTGGCGGCATCGGCATGAGCGGTATTGCCGAGATATTGTTTGAGATGGGATATCGAGTACAAGGAAGCGACATGTCGGACAACGCCAATGTAAAACGACTGCGGGCCAAGGGCATTCCTGTAATGTGTGGCCAGAATGCTGACAATCTCGGAGATGCTTCAATTGTCGTCACCTCAACCGCAATTAGACCTGACAATGCCGAAGTAATGGCAGCACGTGAGCGCTTTCTGCCCATTGTCCATCGGGCAGAAATGCTTGGGGAATTGATGCGTCTGCGTTGGTCAGTTGCGGTTGCCGGGACGCATGGTAAGACAACCACAACCTCGCTAGTGGCAACTTTGCTTGATAGCGCCGGCATTGACCCCACCGTGGTCAATGGCGGCATCATCACCGGCTGGGGCAGCAATGCTCGACTTGGCAAAGGCCAATGGATGGTCGTCGAAGCGGATGAGTCCGATGGCTCATTTGCTAAGCTCAACCCGACCGTAGCCGTGGTCACCAATATTGACCCGGAACATCTTGATCATCATGGCAGCTATGAGGCGCTGGAACAGGCTTTCCTAAATTTTGTCTCGTCAATTCCTTTCTACGGCTTTGCTACCCTGTGCATCGACCATCCCGCCGTGCAGCGGATGATGGCTGGGATCAAAGACCGGCGAATTATTACTTATGGCTCGGCAGCAAACGCCGATGTCCGCGCAGTGAATGTGCGCTCTGAAGGTGGATCAATGGTTTTCGATGTGCAGCTGTCGGATCGGATTTGTGACGGGTTGGACAGGATGAGCGATGTCCACCTACCGATGCTTGGTGACCATAATGCACAGAACTGCCTTGCAGCAATCGCCGTCGCACTGGAAATGAATGTTGCTCCAGAGCGCATCATCGGAACCTTGGCAAAATTCGGAGGGGTTGGGCGGCGTTTTGACAAGAAAGGCGTCAGCCAGGGTGTCACCGTGATCGATGATTACGGGCATCACCCCGTCGAGATCAAGGCTGCCTTGCAAGCTGGGCGCATGCTATGTGCCGAGAACAAGCTGGTCGCCGTCGTCCAGCCACATCGCTACAGCCGCCTCTCCGAACTGTTTGCCGATTTCTGTGCCTGTTTCAATGACGCTGACGAAGTGCTAGTTGCTGATGTCTACGCGGCCGGTGAGGAACCGATTGAGGGTGCTGACAAACTGGGTTTGGTCAATGGTCTGCGAGACCATGGCCACAAAGGGTCTGCTGTGCTGGAGTCGCCTGCGCATCTGGCGGCTGAAATCGCCGCCCGTACTGAACCCGGCGATCTGGTGATGTGCCTTGGAGCCGGAGATATCACCAGTTGGGCCGCCGCATTGCCCGAACAACTGGACGTAATTCACGGGTCAGCAACGAGGGAGACAAGCAAATGAGCCTGCTTGACCGTCTCCCCACAGTACGCGGCAGCTATGCCGAACAGGCATCCATGGCCCACCACACCTGGTTCGGCGTCGGTGGTCCAGCCGATGTTATCTTCTGCCCAGCCGATGCCATTGATCTTGGCACCTTTCTGGCCGCCTGTCCTGCAGATATACCTTTGTTGGCAATCGGTGCGGGATCGAATCTTCTGGTTCGTGATGGTGGCGTCGCAGGTGTGGTAATCCGCCTGACCATGGGTCTGCAAACAATCAGCCATGAAGGCAGCATCATCACCGCTCAAACCGGCGCACTTGATGCCGATGTCGCACGCTATGCGGCGAAAGCCGGCCTTGCCGGCCTGGAATTCCTAATTGGCATTCCAGGCAGCATTGGTGGCGGCCTCCGGATGAATGCCGGTGCCTATGGAGGCGAGTTCAAGGATATCGTGATCACCGCCCATGGATTTGACCGGCAAGGCAATACCATCACCGCAACACCAACCGATATGGGGATGGCATATCGCCACACTGACGCCCCAGCAGACTGGATTTTTACCTCCACCACCCTTCAAGCAACACCAGGGGACACAAGCAAAATCAGAGCCCGTATGAAGGAGATTATTGCCAGCCGCGGCGATGCCCAGCCGCGCGGCGTACGCACAGGGGGCAGCACTTTTGCCAATCCGGAGGGGAGCAAGGCATGGCAGGAAATTGACCGTGTCGGATGCCGCGGCCTCTCCGTTGGCGGTGCAAAGATATCGGAAAAGCACTGCAATTTTCTGATTAATACAGGTGATGCAACTGCATCCGATATTGAAACGCTTGGCGAGACTGTACGCGCCCGCGTAGCCGCCAGCGGCGGCCCCAATCTGCGTTGGGAAATCCGTCGTGTTGGCCGCAATGATGACAGCAAGGGAGCGGCCCCATGACCACTGATCGCGTCGCCGTTTTAATGGGGGGGTGGACCTCGGAGGCATCGGTAAGTCGGGTGTCCGCCAGCTTCTGTGGCCAAGCGGCCCGCAATGCGGGGTGGGATGCAATCGAGATTGAGGTTGATCGTGATCTACCGGCAAAGCTACGCGAAATTAGCCCGGGGCGTGTATTCAACGCGCTGCATGGCCAAATCGGTGAGGATGGCAATGTGCAGGGTCTGTTGAACATCATGAACATCCCCTACACGCACAGTGGTCTATTGGCGTCAGCAATTGCTATGGACAAAATCATGGCAAAGCGCTTGCTGGCAATGGCTGGGATCACGGTGCCCCGGGATATTCTGCTGATCGAGGACAGCCGCGTCTATCCGCAGAACTGCTCGCAGCCACATGTGATCAAGCCACGCAATGATGGCTCTAGTGTTGGCGTGGTGATTGTCAAGGAAGGTGATGAGGCACCGCAGCGCAGCCATTGGAACCTCGAGACGCAGCTGATCTGCGAACCTTTCATTCCCGGCCGCGAACTGACCGTTACAGTTCTTGACGGCACTGCTCTCTGTGTCACCGAAATCAAGCAGGAAAATGAATTCTATGATTTTGATGCCAAATATGCAGCCGGTGGCTCGCAACACATTTTGCCAGCCGACATTCTCGAACCGGTAACATTACAGGCCTGCGATTGGGCCGAACGCGCCTATCGCACGATTGGCTGCCGTGGCGTCATCCGCGCCGATTATCGTTGGGATGAGAAAAACGGCCAGCTCTACATGCTGGAGATCAACACTGTTCCTGGCATGACAGCGACTTCACTCGTTCCCGAACAGGCCCGTTTCATAGGGTTGTCAGGGGAAGAGCTAATCAATCATTTGCTGGAGATGGCCCAATGCGACGACTGATTCCATCGATAGGCAAAGCTCGACAGGTACCAGAAACTGCGCCAAAGCAACAGCGCCGCCTGCCCCGAATAAAGCTGTTTTTCTTTGCCATTTTAACGATCGCTTCGACCATTACCGCCGGATACGGCGTTATGGAACGCGACCAGCTGACCCGTGATCTGATTCATTTAAGCGGTGATCTGGGTCTGAACTTGCAATATATTCAGGTCACTGGTCGTTCACACACGCCAACAGAAATGTTAGTTGCTGCAACCGACATCAAGATGGGTCAACCGTTGCTGGGTATCCCACTAGCCGCAGTGCATCGCAATCTCACGCAGATTGGCTGGGTGGAGTCCGCAATTGTCGAACGGTTGATGCCCTCAACGATTAAAATCACAATTACCGAGCGCATCCCTCTTGCTCTCCTGCAGACGCGCAATGGTCACGAGTTGATCGACAAGAGGGGCACCATAATCGATGGCGCCGACCCCACCGAATTTTCTCATCTGACAGTTGTTGCTGGGAAAGATGCTGCAATTAACGCCGGCCTAATTCTCGATGTCCTGAAAACTGAACCAGAGCTATTTGCCGAGGTCTGGGCCGTAACCTATCAATCGGGCCGCAGATGGGACGTACATCTACGTAATGGCATCGATATTAGGCTTCCAGAGACCGACCCAAACACCGCCTGGTCACGTCTCGCGATCGTAGATCACAAAAAGAATATTATTGGCCGTGATCTGGCAGTTATTGATCTAAGAGTTCCTGAACAACTGATTGTCGAGCCAAACATCCCGGTGCGTGGTGAGGGGCAAAACACATGAACATTCAGAAAAAAATAACTGGGAGACCGAGATGAAGCTCCGCCGCAGCCGCGCCAACCGTCGTCCGTTCGCCGTTCTTGATATCGGTTCGTCAAAGATCTGTTGCCTGATCGCCGACCCTGACCGACAGGGGGGACTTCATCTGCTTGGGCAGGGAACGCACGCCTCCGCTGGCATGCGTGGTGGTGAAATCACCGACCTTGAAGCGATCAGCGAAGTGATCGGCAAAACCGTGCAGGCTGCCGAGCGAGAAGCTGGCCTGTCTATGTGCTCTTTGACAATTGTTCTACCGGGCGGAAAACCAACCTCACTAATTCATAGACAATCAATCACCCTGTCCGACAATACGGTGAAGCGTCGTGACATGCGCCGGCTTATGGATAAGGGTGCCAACCGTCAGACCGAAGGAACGCATCAGCCAATGCAGATGCAAACGCTGCAATATGGTCTGGATGAGGTGCGCGACATCTCAGACCCCCGGGGCATGCGGGGCCGGGTTCTGTCAGTCAACTACACAGTGGTTTCAGCCGCTAGAACAAGCCTTGCTAATTTTCGTGAGGCGTTGGCTTTGAATCATCTATCAGTAGAACGTTTCATCCACGCCGGTTATGCCGCCGGGATTGCCTGCCTGAGCGAGGAAGAGCGCGACCTCGGCAGCACCGTAATCGACTTTGGCGGCGGGACCACCGCAATGGCGACTTTCATGGATGGCAAGCTAATCTATGCCGACAGCATTCCCCTTGGCGGGCATCATGTCACCACTGATATTGCGCGCATTCTGTCAACCCCCATCGCTGATGCCGAACGACTAAAGGCTGTTGAAGGATCACTCATGCCAATTGATGCATTGGTCACCGCACCAGACCCGCTCAAACAAGCTGTGAAAATGGGCCAGTCGGACAACATCACCCTACCCGGCTTTGGCGATATGATCGAGGTAGGAAGCAAAATGATTGAGCGTAATTTGCTGAGCGCGATCATCCGCCCACGGATTGACGAGATACTTGAGATGCTGATGCGCCGCATGGAAGCTGCCAAAATGCAGCATGCCGCAAGCAGCCGTTTCATTCTGACAGGAGGAGCCAGCCAGCTTACCGGTCTTAACGATTTCTGCGGAAGCAGCCTTGGTAAAACAACAGCACTTGGTCTGCCAAGAGGCGTGAATGGCATGTCAAATGACACGATTGGAACCGGCAATGCTGCCGCAATTGGCGCGTTGATCCATGTAAACCGGCTTGAGGATGATGATCCAGCCGAACGGCAGACTCGCACCCTGCCAAACGGTCCCATTGAACGCATCGGTGCGTGGCTTCGAGACAATATCTGAACAAGGGCAGAAAAAATGTCATATCCGATTTTCAACACTAGCCATAAGGCTAGCATTTCCCAAATCAGTCTCGGGACGCCAGAATGCTGTATTGCCCCGCCCACAAAAGACAGACCATACCAGATAACCCCTGGCGGCCTGTTACCACGGTCAACCCAAACAGAAGGGAGAGTATTATGACCATCAACCTAAGTGTACCACAAACCATGCAAGAGCTTCGTCCACGCATCACCGTTGTCGGTGTTGGTGGAGCAGGCTGTAATGCAGTCAACAACATGATTTCAGCCGACTTGGATGGCGTTGATTTTCTTGTTGCAAACACCGACGGCCAAGCGCTGGCTCATTCACTTGCCAGCCGTAAGATACAGCTTGGCAGTGCGATCACACAAGGTCTTGGCGCTGGCTCGAAGCCAGATATTGGCCGAGCAGCAGCAGAGGAAAGCATCGAGGATGTCATGGGTGAACTCGCAGACTGTAACATGGTATTCATTACCGCAGGCATGGGAGGCGGCACCGGTACAGGCGCCGCACCGGTTATCGCAAGAGCGGCCCGTGAACGAGGTATACTGACCGTTGGCGTGATTACCAAACCCTTTGAATTTGAGGGGCAGCGACGGATGGCACAAGCCGATGAGGGAATTGAGGAACTGCAGGCGCATGTTGACACATTGATCATCATTCCAAACCAGAATCTGTTCCGCCTCGCCAATGAACGCACCACTTTTGCCGATGCTTTCCACATGGCGGACACAGTACTGCACCAAGGTGTCTGCGGTGTTACTGACCTCATGATTAAACCAGGCATGATCAATCTGGACTTCGCCGACATTCGCGCCGTAATGGGTGAAATGGGCAAAGCGATGATGGGGACCGGCGAGTCATCAGGAGATAGCCGCGCTACTGATGCCGCCGAGGCAGCGATCAACAATCCATTGTTAGATGATACCACGATGAAGGGAGCGGATGCTGTGCTGATCAATGTGACCGGCGGCATGGACATGACCCTATTCGAAGTTGATGAGGCAGCCAATCGGATCCGAAAAGAGGTCGACCCGGATGCGCTGATCATCTTCGGATCAGCCTTTGATGAAAAGCTAGAGGGCATCATGCGGGTATCTGTCGTGGCCACTGGCATAGACACGCAGATCGGCGTCATGGCACGGCCGGTGCAGGCGTTGCAGAAGGCTACGGCTGCCATACCACCCCGTATATCGACTATCATAACTCCACAGACCATCGCAGCGGGTAATGTGGAGCATGACTCAGATGAAGAGCAAGATGAATCTGAAGATCAGCACCAGATGGACATTACCGAAGCGGTGGCAGCGGCTAGTGAGAAGAAAACATCAGTGAAAAGAACCGCTAGCAACGAGATAACAAAGGCAACGATTAATGGATTAGAGGCTGACATCGTCAAACCTGCAACCGCTAATGAGGATTTTGATCGTGACGGACATAACGTAATGCAGCCAAAATTGGCGAGCGAGGACAAAGCTAATATCATGACTAAACCTTTGGTTGCGGAAAAGAGCGATGAACCACTCTTGCCTAAGGAGCCGGCAAAGCAAACCTGCTATATCCCGCCAGCCTTTGCAAAACTACCAGAAGAAGTGGCTGCTCTTACAACAGGTGAAGCGACCACTCCCCGGCCAAGTTTAATCAATAAGATCTCAAACCTTTGGAGCCAAAAGCCAGACAATACCACAACTGCCAAAAGCAGGCCTGACCAAGTGCTAGAAGAAAGCACTGTGCCTAGCGAAAGGACAAGCTCAATACTAGATCTGCCGCGCGGCGACATGGTGCAGCATGGCAATGAGGAACGTGCGCCGGTGAGTTGTACAACAGGCTCGACAAGTAGCACTCAAGGAAGCCTTGACAATGCCGGCGATGACCTTGATATCCCTGCCTTCTTGCGCCGGCAAGCCAATTAGCCGCAGATATATGCAAATAGATCACATTGCTACAATCCGTAACTAATTGTGATTTGCTATCGATCCGGATGCTTCATAGCATGGCGCCGGGTCGATTTTTTATTGTGAGTAATGCAACGCAAACTGGCTTGCAGCGACTGTCGAGTAAAAAATCCACCAAGATGGCCATGAGAGCAAAACAGAAATCAAGGGCAAGCCCTAAATGTTTATAGACCAACCCTTTCAGACCACTTTGCGCGACAAGATCCAGCTTGAGGACATAGGGCTACATTCTGGTCGGTATGTCCGGGCTGTAATCTGCCCTGCTCCGGCGAACAGTGGAATAAAGTTTCGTCGTATTGATGTCGAGGAAAGCCTGCAAACTGTTTTAGCACACGCTGAATTCGCGACTGAGGCGCGGCTGTGTACCCGGATCGAGAATAATGATGGCGTCGGCCTCGAAACAATAGAGCATTTCATGGCGGCGTTTGCTGGCCTTGGAGTTGATAACGTAACTGTTGATGTTGACGCCAGCGAAGCGCCAATTCTGGATGGCAGCAGCAAGCCACTGGTAGAAGCCATCAACCGCGTTGGACTGACTGTTCAGGCGGCCCGCCGCCGCCACCTCGTCGTCACAAAACCCGTCGAAATAAGCTTGGAATGTGGTGCGTGGGCTCGAATTGAACCTGCAAATCAGTTAGAAATTAAGATCGAGATCGATTTTGAGGATGCGGCAATTGGTAAGCAAAATTACCATTACCGGCATGGCAATGGCAAATTTGAAGCGGAACTTGCTGGTGCACGGACATTTTGTCAGATGCGCGATGTAGAATTCATGCAGAATGCTGGATTAGCGCTTGGCGGTTCGTTGAACAATGCCATTGTTGTCGAAAACGGCGCCGTGCTGAATGATGGTGGGCTTCGTATGGAAAATGAATTTGTCCGTCACAAAGCTCTTGATTGCCTTGGCGATCTTTATCTTCTTGGTATGCAAATCAGAGGTAAGTTAACTTCATTTCGCCCAGGACACTCGTTGAGCACAAAGCTTGTGCAGGCGCTGTGGCATGACTCGATGGCCTATAAAATCATCGAAGATGGAGTGGCAATGGCAGGGTCCGAAGGCTATGCCCTGCCCGAGGTGGCTGCGGCGGCCGCCGTCTAGCAGACGCCCTCACCTAATTCAAATATCCTGCGTTCCGGCGACACTGGCAGGTCCAAAGAAAATCAGAAAGCAGCCCCTTTTCACCAGCCCGTCGACGAGCTATTGTTTGAACGCCTGCAGGATTCGCCGCGCACAAGGTGCCCCTGCCTGCTGAACAGGAATGCCGGTGATGGAGCTTCGATTTGGCCTATTCAATTCTCAAAAGCATATTTCTGGCAACGCTAGTTTTTCTGGCGGGTTGTGCCTCCAGCGATATTGAGGAGCAAGTTGAACGTCCCGTTGACGAGTTATACAACGAGGCTCTCGCCAGCGCACTTGCCGGTGACACCAAGGAGGCCGCACCGCAATTCGAGGAGGTTGAGCGTCAACACCCCTATTCAAGCCTTGCTGTGCAGGCACAAATCATGGCGGCCTGGGCCTTCTATCAGGAAAATAACTATCCGCAGGCCGTTGCGGCATTGCAACGTTTCATTGAACTCAATCCAGCCGATATGCGTGTGGAATATGCATATTACCTAATCGCGCTCAGCTATTATGAACAGATTGTGGATGTTGAGCGTGATGCTGAAATGACCCGGTTAGCGCTAACCGCTTTTGAAGAATTGCAGCGTCGATTTCCCGATGGTATCTATGGGCGTGACGCCCTGTTGAGGATTGATCTTGCCCGCTCGCATCTTGCTGGCAAGGAAATGGCCGTTGGCCGCTATTACTTGCAAAGCGGGCATTATGGCGCTGCACTTAGGCGTTTTGAGAAAGTCATTGAAGAACACCAGACAACAAATCAGGTGCCTGAGGCGCTGTTCCGCATGACAGAGGCCTATCTGGCACTAGGCCTTATCGATGAGGCCGGACGGGTAGGTTCGGTGGCAAGTTATAACTTCCCGGACTCAATCTGGACCGAGCGGCTTGCCGAGATGGAGGCCAACCCCGAGCGTGAGTTGCCAAAGGGTATTTTTACACGGTCGATGGAAACTCTGACCGGTTTCTTCGATAATTAGCGATGCTGAAGAGCCTGACCGTTTCCAACATTGTTCTAATTGAACAGATGACCCTGCAATTTAGTTCTGGGCTGACGGTGTTGACCGGCGAGACCGGCGCAGGCAAGTCAATATTGCTAGACGCGTTAGGGCTGACACTAGGAAGCAGAGCGGATTTTGGCTTGATCCGGAATGGAGCTGACCAAGCTCAGGCAACGGCAAGTTTTGCCATAGCTAAGGATCATCCCGCAAATCAGCGACTTGATGAGGCAGGCATTGTCTCCGACGATTTGTTGCTCTTACGCCGTCGTCTTAAACGCGATGGAAAATCCAATGCCAGTATCAATGATGTTCCCGTTTCGCTTGGACTACTGAGAGAGATTGGTGACATGTTGGTGGAAGTTCAGGGACAATTTGAAGGACGCGGGTTGCTGGATGTCGAAACTCATATCACTCTCCTAGACAAGGCGGCCGGCCACTCTGATAAACTTGCAGAGCTTGAGTATGGATGGCATCAATGGGAACAAGCTAAGCGAAATTTGGCAATGGCGAATCAAGAGCTGGACAAAGCGCGCGCCGAGGAAGAATGGCTAACCGACGCGTTAGAGCAGCTTGACGCGCTAGCACCTCAGGTTGGCGAGGAGACAAGCCTGAACGGTCAACGCCAAATGCTAGGTAACGTCGGCAAGATTGGCGAAGGTCTTACTATAGCCGATGATGCAATCCTCGGTGAGAATGCCGCGCAGACACTTCTCGGAAAGGCCCGCTCTGCGCTTGAACGGATTGCTCCATTGGCTGGTAACCAATTGGACCAAGCATTAAACGCAATGGAACGCGCTGACGCTGAACTCACCGAGGCTAGCACGGTAATCAGCGGCGTAGCGCATGAGTTGGAAGCCGATCCAAAAAAATTGCAAGAAGTTGATGACCGGTTGTATGAGTTACGCCAACAGGCGCGAAAACATCGCTGCGAGGTTGATGAGCTACCAAAGACACATACAAGACTTGCCGAGTTGCTTGCTGGGTTGGAAGACTCAGCTGGCACTCTTGCCACTCTTGCCGAAAAGGAGCGCCAATGGGGCGAGTATTATTGCAAAATGGCAAGGACAATCGCCCACAAC
>CAJWKB010000009.1 GCA_913042065.1 uncultured Alphaproteobacteria bacterium
TTCGAACCTCTGACCTCTGCCTTCGGAGGGCAGCGCTCTATCCAGCTGAGCTACGGGTGCTCTCATGGTTAGATTACCAAATAATCTATTTTTTGAATATAACCACCGCCAACAAATAGTTTTGACCGCCTGATCTGTCCAGCTATTTGTTAATCAGATCTAGAAAGACGTCTTCCAAGTCTGGCTCGATGGTGCTGACCTCCTCGACAATAAGGCCGGTTGCGGTAACGGTATCAATGATCATGGCAGCGGTGATTTTCTTCGGATCATAGAGTATGGCCAGATGGTCTGTCTGCCAGCGTGCACCAATATCTAGTAGTGCGTCTGGCAATGTCTTTGGTGGCGGTTTCGTGAGCGTGAGTTTCAACTCCTTGCGGCTGGCCCCGTCTAGCAGTTCCTGCTTTGGTTTTGATGTGATCAGCCGCCCCTCATCGAGAATGGCGATATGATCACATAGCGTTTCTGCTTCATGCAGGTAGTGAGTTGTTAGGACTATCGTCACGCCACTCTCATTGAGCAATGCAATATTGTCCCATAGCTTCTGTCTAAGTGCGACGTCAACGCCGGCTGTTGGCTCATCTAGCACGAGGATTGGCGGGCTGTGAACAAGCGCCTTGGCAACAAGCAACCGCCTGCGCATTCCGCCTGACAGGTGCCGCGCATAGGTATGCGCCTGTTCGCTCAAGCCGACCATCGCGAGAAATTCATCGGTCCGGCGCTCGTCTTTAGGGACGCCGAATAGACCGGCAGTCATTTCCAGCGTCTGACGTGGTGTGAAATAGGTGTCAATGTTTAGTTCCTGGGGCACGATGCCGATATTGGCGCGTGCCTGACGTGGATGCGTGTCAATATCTGTTCCCCATACCACCAAGGAGCCGGCTGTTTTGATAACTGTCCCCGCCATCATGTTGATGAAGGTTGATTTGCCAGCTCCGTTTGGCCCAAGCAGCCCAAAAACCTGTCCGATGGGAATATCCAAATCGATTGATTTGATGGCATCATTTGCCGTTTTTTCGGTTGGGTTACCGTAGGTTTTGCACAGCCCTTTTGCACGGATAGCATACCCATCTGCTGGCCGACTGATAAACTGCACTACGTTAACACCATTAGAACATGACTGCATTGAGCACCCCGTACTATAGATAGTCACTTGGTGCGTCCGCACAAAGATCCCAGCCTTATTTCACCTGATTTTTGTAGTTATTTTCAAGTGCTGTGGTGTTGCTGATTGCGTCGATGCCGTGATGAAGATAAATTTTAGGTTGGGATTTCAAGATGTTTATTTTACAAAATGGCCAAACAAGCGGCCTTGGAAATCTAGTCGGGAAAAGACAGGTGAACAATACCAATCAAATGATTGATGACGAAGCCATCGCAACTACAAACCAACGCGTATCTTGCAATGGCGGTGGTGGTGCCCTTGGCCACCCCCAAGTCTGGTTGACGTTGGGTACCGATGGTGCGGTCACCTGCCCCTATTGTTCTCGCCGCTATGTATTTGCTGACACTGAGGATGACGCATAGGCCCTTAGCCGACAGGAGATTTGATGTCTGAGAAGCTGCTACTAGTTGATGGGTCGGGATATATTTTCCGAGCCTTTCACGCGCTTCCGCCGATGACCCGCCCGGATGGAACACCGGTCAATGCGGTTTACGGGTTTACGTCAATGCTGATGAAACTCGTCGATGATATGCAGCCAGACCACATTGCTGTCATCTTTGATACGTCTCGGCAGACGTTCCGGTCTGAAATCTATCCGCAATATAAGGCCAACAGATCCGAGCCGCCTGATGAGTTAATCCCGCAATTTGCGCTTGTCCGTGCCGCCACTGAGGCGCTCAGCCTGCCACAGCTTGAGGCACCCGGATTCGAGGCGGATGATCTGATTGCCACCTATGCCAAGCTGGCTAAGGCGGACGGTTTGGAAACGGTCATCGTGTCATCTGACAAGGATCTGATGCAGCTCGTCCGCGGTAATATCTCGATGCTCGACCCGATGAAGCAGCGTCGCATCGGCGCCGATGAGGTTGTTGAGCGGTTTGGCGTGCTTCCAGAAAAGGTAGTTGATGTGCAGGCACTTGCCGGCGATTCGACCGATAATGTGCCCGGCGTTCCTGGCATTGGGATCAAAACCGCGGCAGAATTGATCAATCTCTATGGTGATTTGGAGACCCTGCTTGCCAGCGCTGAGGAGATCAAACAACCAAAACGGCGGGAAAATCTGATCAATTTTGCCGAACAGGCGCGTATTTCGCGGCAACTGGTTTTGTTGCGTGATGACGCGCCAACGCCAATGGCACTGAGTGATTTGCGGCGACCTGAACGAGATATGGACCGGTTGAAGGCCTTTCTTCTGGAACAGGATTTCAAACGGCTGCTCGTGCGAATTGGTGCGCCTGGTGATCCAGCCGTGCTACGCGGGACACATGCAGCGGTGCCGGCAATCCGGTCAATGGCGGCAAGTCCAAGCCAGACAATCGCGTCAGCTTCGCCGCCGCCTGCTGATCAACCAGCTGAAACCATATCCTACAAGTTGATTTGCGATGTTGTTGCGCTTTCGACTTTTCTCGATCGGGCGCGCCAACAGGGTTTTTTGGCCATCGATACAGAGACAACTGGTCTCAATGCGGCGGCGGCTGATCTTGTCGGCATCTCGATGGCGCTGGCGCCCGGTGATGCGTGTTATGTGCCGCTGCGTCATGGTGCAAGATCAGTTGCAGACGGGCAGGAGGGCCTTGATTTCTCGGCAGCGCTAGAACAGGCACCACCACAGATTGCCTTTGATCAGGCAATGGCGTTGATTAGACCAGTTTTTGAAGACCCTGGCATTTTGAAGATTGGTCACAATTTGAAATATGACGCTCACATTCTGATGCAGGGCCAAAACGGTGAAATTGCTCTTGCACCGGTAGACGACACTATGTGTCTGTCCTATGTCCTTGATGGGGGACGTGTTGAGCGGCATTCAATGGATTTTCTTGCTGGACATTGGCTGGATCACCAGACAATCAAATTCGAGGATGTCTGTGGAAAGGGGGCAAAACAGGTCTCATTCAATGCAATCAGCCCTGAGGCAGCGCTAAACTATGCCGCTGAGGATGCAGATATCACCCTGCGTCTATGGCATCTCCTCAAACCGCGTCTTGCTGACGAGGGTGTGGTATCGGTCTATGAGAGGCTGGAACGCCCGCTAATTCCAGTTTTGGCAAGGATGGAGAATAATGGCATCACGGTTGATCGCAGCATTTTGGCGCGTATGTCGAATGATTTTGCAACCCGAATGCGTGTGCTGCGGAGCGAAATCCTAAGGCTTGCTGGCGAGGAATTCAATGTTGCGTCGCCTAAGCAGCTTGGAGAAATCCTGTTTGACAAAATGGGCTTGCAAGGTGGCAAAAAGGCCAGGACTGGAGCCTACTCAACATCGGCAGATGTGCTTGAGGACCTTGCCTCTGATGGCATTGAGATTGCGCAAAAAGTTCTTGATTGGCGACAATTGGCAAAACTTAAATCGACTTATGCAGATGCGCTTGTTGAGTCAATTAATCCAAAGACTGGCAGAGTTCATACCTCGTTTTCCATGGTTGGAGCCTCAACCGGTCGTCTGTCATCTTCTGACCCGAATGTGCAGAACATACCTATTCGCACATCCGAAGGCCGACAGATCAGAACAGCCTTTGTTGCGGCGCCGGGCCACAAGCTGATTTCTGCTGACTACTCGCAAATTGAGTTGCGTCTGGTGGCACATGTTGCCGGCGAGGCCACGATGATTGAGGCGTTTCATAATGGGGTGGACATTCATGCACGGACGGCATCCGAGGTTTTTGGAGTGCCTCTGAATGAAATGGATGAAGAGACACGAAGGCGCGCCAAGGCCATTAATTTTGGCATAATCTATGGAATTTCGGGTTTTGGTTTGGCACGACAACTCGGAATTCGCCAGGGTGAGGCGCGCGATTACATCGCCGCTTATTTTGAGAATTTTCCTGGGATCAAGAGCTATATGGAGCGCATCAAAAATGACGCGCGTAAAGTGGGGTTCGTTGACACACTCTTTGGACGGCGCATTTTTATAGGCGGCATTAAGGCTGGAAACCCCGCAGCACGGGGTTTTGCTGAACGGCAGGCGATCAATGCGCCCATTCAGGGGACGGCGGCTGATATTATAAAACGCGCGATGGTTAAATTGCCGGTGGCGTTGGCCAAAGTTGGGCTTGATGCCGATATGCTTCTGCAGGTGCATGATGAATTGATCTTTGAGGTTCCTGATGATCAGGTTGAGGCTACGCTGCCAATCATCACCTCGGTCATGGAGACGGCGGCTGATCCTGTGCTGAAACTTGCAGTGCCGCTGGTAGCCGAGGCTGGGGTTTCTGACAGTTGGGCAGGCGCGCACTGACAGTCACAATACGGCAGCTTTGGGGCAGGATACATATTAAATTGCCCTATATTAGCCAAGTTTGGTGGGCAGTGTGAGTTCTTCTTGATGGTGTGTCAGTGCTGAGATTTGTATCTTGTTTGGTAGAGCCACCATTTTGCATTACGATGGACGGGTGTTGAAAGCGCCCGGGCTGGCAGTCGACAGGGAGGGGTAACCCAATGGCAAACCGCATTGCGCTCGTTGATGACGATCAGAATATTCTTACATCTGTGGCATTGACCTTGGAGTCTGAGGGTTTCGACGTCGATTGCTACAATGATGGGGAGACAGCTCTCCAGGGAATCAAACGCCTGCCGCCTGATCTTGGTGTTTTCGATATTAAGATGCCGCGCATGGATGGGATCGAATTGCTCCAAAAAATCCGGACGTTATCGCAATTGCCGGTAATTTTTCTCACTAGCAAGGATGATGAGCTTGATGAGGCTCTTGGTCTCGGCATGGGGGCTGATGATTACATCACAAAGCCGTTTTCTCAACGTCTTCTGTTGGCGCGCATCCGCGCCGTTCTCCGGCGTGCCACGTATGATCATATGCAAACCAAAGGTCCAAATATTGTTCGTCAAGGTGAACTGCTGATGGATCCTGATCGCCATCTTTGCAGCTGGAAAGGAATGGAAATCAAACTTACTGTAACGGAGTTTCTGATTTTGCAGGCACTGGCGACGCGGCCAGGAATGGTCAAGAATAGAGACCAGTTGATGGATGCCGCTTATGGCGAGTCTATTTTTCTAGATGATCGGACGATTGACAGTCATATTAAGCGGCTGCGCAGAAAAATCCGTATGCATGACAAGGATTTTGATAATATTGAGACGCTTTACGGCATAGGTTACAAATATCGCGTGGGTTGACAGCGTCAGAGACTGACTATGTCTGGCACTATTTGGGAGCGAACCCATAAACTCTGATCGATCTGAAAAAAAATCCACCTCGAGCTGGTCGCTAAGTTTCAGGCGATGGCGTCGTATCATTGGGTTCCCCTTTAGCATGAGCAGGCTCAGCACACGCATCATGGTCATTATGCTGGTGCCGTTGCTGCTTTTCTTTGTTGGTTTGTTCAGCATCGACCAGTATCGCACCACTTTGATCCAGTCCGAATTTACGGCTCTGGAACGGCAGGGCTTCACTCTTGCTCGATCATTGGCGCTGGCTGAGGCTGAGCGGGACATTGGAGCCGTGCGGCGACGTCTTTCGCCAGAGACGATGAACCACCTGCTACCACTGGTGGGCTATGGCACCGAATTGCGGGCCCGTGTTTTTCAGCCTAATGGCCGCCTGCTAGCTGATACCGCACTTCGCGGTGGGCGTGGAGGAGCAGTCAGCATGGAGCGCAATCGAGGAGAGGACTGGCGGACAAGAGCTCAGGGGCGTCTGAATGCGCTGATTTTGCGTGCTGCCGCCATGCTTGGTGACGATTATCATCTGCCCCGATACCGCGAGCGCGCGCGGCAACATGCGGACAATTATGTTGAGGTGGTGACTGCGCTTCGCGGAGACCCTGCGCGCCAACTGCGCCGCGATCGCCGCGGCAATATGGTGCTATCAGTTGCTGTTCCAATTCAGGATTTGCGTCTGGTACGTGGCGCCTTGCTGGTATCAGTTAGTGGCGGCAAGATAGAGCAGGAAATTGCTGAGGTAAATATTGCCTTTATCCAGCTTTTCGGGGCGGTATTGCTGGTTACAATCGGCTTGAGCGTTTATCTCGCCCGCTCAATCACAACACCGATTACGCATCTTGCCAGAGAGGCTGAAATGTTGCGTCAGAGCCGTGATCTATCAGCACGAATCCAGCGTTTGCCACAACGACGCGATGAAATTGGGCGCTTGTCGGAATCACTCATCGACCTGACAGATGAATTGCAGCGACGAATGGCAGCGACCGCTGGTTTCGCCGCTGATGTTGCACACGAACTAAAAAACCCTCTATCGTCGCTGCGGAGTGCGGCTGAGACTATCAGCCATATTAGTGATCCAGCGCAACAGCAAAGGCTGATGGACGTGATCCTCAAAGATGTGGCGCGGCTTGACAGATTGATTTCGGATATCTCACAGGCTAGCCGTATAGACAATGAGATTGTGTCTAATAGTGGTCAGTTAATAGATTTGAGTAAGTTGGTGGATAGTTTTGTACAGACCCGTCAAGCGACCACTGAAAGCCATACATTGCTCCAACGCATGCCAGATGCCCCAATTGAGGTAGTCATTCATGACAGCCGCGTTGTTCAGGTGCTCGACAATCTGCTAGGTAACGCTGTTTCCTTTGCGCCAGAGGATACAGAAATAACCTTCGATCTCAGTGTTGATGAGGTAACAAATTGTGCTGTTCTTGAGTTACAAGATAGGGGTCCAGGTATTCCAGCCGGTAGGCTCGAAGCTATTTTTGACCGTTTTTACTCCGAACGTCCGCCAAATGAGGAGTTTGGTGAGCATTCAGGACTTGGGCTGTCAATCGCGCGCCAAATCATCCAAGGACATGGTGGAGAATTGACAGCTAGCAATCGCAATGGCGCCTGTTTCACCATGTCACTGCCCTTGGCGGCCCGGCGAATAGCGGAGTGAGGATCGGATTGGTCAATTATATCTTATTGCAACGGGTTTCGTGGTAAGCTTGCCTAATGCAAACTATTCCAGAATCGAAAAAATTGATCCTTGTAACCGGCACGTCGGGTGCAGGTTTGTCGACAGCGTTGAAAATTCTTGAAGATCTTGGCATTAAAGCTGTCGACAATATTCCGCTTGCATTGATTGATCAGCTTGTGGCCCTTGAGGTGGAGACTGCTGGGCGTCAGCTTGCTGTGGGGCTAGATGCACGCACCTCAGGCTTCAGCGCCGAGTCGGTTGGTCGATTGGCGGCAAATCTACGGGACCGGCTTGGAAAAAGCTGCAGCATTGTATTTATGAGCGCCGCAAAGCAGGATTTAATGCGACGTTTCAATACAACACGTCGACAGCATCCTCTGGGGGAGGGGTTGTCGCTTGCTGATGCCGTCGCTGCTGATCTGGCACGTATGGACGAAATTGCCTCGCTTGCCGATGTTCATATCGACACCTCTGGATCGAAGCCGGCTGATATGCGACGGCATTTACTCGATGGTTTTGGTGTCAATGACCAGAGCCTTATTCCCGTCAGTGTTGTGAGCTTTTCCTATCGTGATGGCCTGCCTGAGGGGGCAGATGTCGTTCTCGATATGCGTTTTGCTGACAATCCACACTGGATCGATGATCTGCGGGAAAAGACTGGCCAGGACGCAGAGATTGATGCCTATCTGCGGCAGGATGAAATTGCCCAATCAGTTCTTTCAGACCTGAAGAGGATGTTGACCCCGATGCTCGGCAGAATGTCGGCTGAGGGTCGACCCCTGATTACGCTTGCCTTTGGGTGCACTGGAGGACGGCACAGGTCTGTCTGGGCGGCCGAGGCCATTGGCAAATGGCTGCGAGTCCAGGGTCATGATATTTCACTGAACCACCGGAATCTTGATGGCGGGAGATAGATGCGGCCTCCCTTTTAACGCTTTAAAAATCTATGCTTATCTGCTAAGTCATCGCGATCTTTCTACAAACGGAAAAAATTATGTCTCAGGATTATATTGTAACCGACATCAGTCTTGCTGATTGGGGTCGTAAAGAACTTTCGATTGCCGAAACTGAAATGCCAGGTCTGATGGCTCTGCGTGATGAATTTGGCGCGCAGAAGCCGCTCCAGGGTGCCCGGGTTGCTGGTTGTCTGCATATGACTGTCCAGACAGCTGTTCTGATTGAAACGCTCGTTGCTCTTGGTGCTGACGTGCGCTGGTCATCATGCAATATTTATTCGACGCAGGATCAGGCTGCTGCCGCGATTGCCGCATCGGGCGTTCCGGTGTTCGCCAAAAAGGGCGAAACGCTGGCTGAATACTGGGAATATGTCGACCGGACGTTCGATTGGGCAGATGGTGGTTCGGCCAATATGATCCTCGATGATGGTGGAGATGCCACCATGTATATTCTGCTTGGCGCCCGTGCCGAGGCGGGAGAGACCGTGCTTGCGAACCCAGCCAGCGAGGAAGAGGAATTTCTGAAAGCGCAGTTGGAAAGGCGTCTTGCTAGGAGTGATGGCTGGTTTACACGTCAGCGCGATGCCATTAAGGGCGTGTCCGAGGAGACAACAACTGGCGTGCTGCGTCTTTACCAGCTGGCAGAGGCAGGCGGCCTTCCGTTTCCTGCAATCAATGTGAACGACTCGGTTACCAAGTCGAAATTTGACAATCTCTACGGATGCCGGGAGTCACTTGTTGACGGTATCCGCCGTGCCACCGACGTGATGCTCGCTGGCAAGGTTGCCGTTGTTGCGGGTTATGGTGATGTTGGCAAGGGTTCTGCCGCCTCCCTGCGGCAGGGTGGCGCCCGGGTCATGGTCACCGAGGTTGATCCCATCTGCGCCCTTCAGGCTGCGATGGAAGGCTATGAAGTGGTTACCATGGAACAGGCCGCGCCGAAGGCCGATATTTTCGTTACCGCCACAGGCAACCGTGATGTGATTACGATTGACCACATGCGGGACATGAAAGACCGAGCCATCGTTTGCAACATTGGTCACTTCGACAATGAAATTCAGGTTGCCGAGTTGAACAACATGAAATGGTCGGAGGTCAAGCCACAGGTTGACGAGGTTGAATTTCCAGATGGCAAGAAGATGATCCTTCTTGCCAAGGGGCGGCTGGTCAATCTGGGATGTGCCACTGGCCACCCGTCATTTGTCATGTCTGCCTCCTTCACCAATCAGGTGTTGGCCCAGATGGAGCTCTGGAACGAGAGCGGCAAATACGAAAATCAGGTTTATACCCTGCCGCGGCATCTTGATGAGAAAGTCGCTGCCCTGCATCTGGCAAAAGTGGGGGCAGCACTCAGCGAGCTTCGCCCGGATCAGGCTGACTACATTGGTGTGAGCCAGCAGGGGCCATTCAAAAGCGAGCAATATCGTTACTAGGCTGCAATGAAGATCGCCACGCTGACACTTACTGACCTGGCCGCCACGAAGCGGCTGGGTCTTTTTTTGGCCAAACAGCTAATGGTTGGTGATGTGCTGGCCTTGCAAGGAGCGCTTGGTGCCGGCAAATCGGAACTGGCACGTGCCATCATTCAGCAGGTGTGTCCGGATGAGACCGACATTCCCAGCCCAACTTTCACATTGGTTCAAGCCTATGAAAGTGATGACAATGGTTCCCTTTTGCATTTCGATCTGTATCGTCTTGCCGAACCTGGTGATGTGTTTGAACTTGGGATTGAGGACGCGTTTGTTGAGGCCGTCTGTCTGATTGAGTGGCCAGAAAGATTGGCAGGGTATCTGCCCGATCACGCGCTTACAATTGAGATTGACTATGATCCGGGTACAAATGGTGACCGAGAAGTCACACTAAGTGGTGACGCAGCCTGGCAAAAACGGCTCAAGGGGATTTTGCCAGACTAAATGGCGGTGTCGCTGTCCAAATCTCGACGGGATTGATCTCGCCTTCACGTGGCTTTGCTTTTATAATACAGGTCATGACCATCGGCCCTCCTTCCAAAAAACGAGCAGTTTTTACCATCCCGGCAGGAGTTTCGTTTGCCACTGCGCTTGTCCACGGCATCAATGTGCTGGTCGATGATGACCAGGCCGAGCTTGCGCGCGCGCTGATTCTCGTACCATCGCGCCGTGCCGCAAGGTCACTGCGGCTGGCCTTTCTTGAGGTTAATGGTGACAAGGCCATGCTCTTGCCACGGATGCTGCCCATCGGTGATGTCGATGAGGATGACCCTGCATTGCTTGATCCGATATTGCATGAGCCGGAATTTCTGGTGGCTGGGACAGATCTGTTTCCACCGGCAATCAATCCCCTGCGCCGCCAGATGCTGTTGGCGCGCCTGTTGGAGAACTTCCCACTGGGAGGACAGTTTCCGACTTTTGGGCAGGCCATGATGCTGGCGCAATCCCTTGCAGACCTTCTGGATCAGGTTGATATGGTTGGTGCTGACCTGTCACAAATCCGTGACATTCTGCCCGAGCAATTTTCCCGGCATTGGCAGGATATCCTGAAACTGCTGAATATTCTGATTGACCGCTGGCCGGATATCCTCGCAGCAGAGGGGGTTATGGACCCGGTGGCGCGACGTGAAATGCTTGCCCGCGCCCGGCTCGAGGCATGGCAGCAATCCCCGCCTGAGGGGATTGTCATCATTGCCGGTTCGACTGGTACCTTTGCTGCCACGCGGGAATTGATTGCCTGTGTCGCGGCGCTGCCACGTGGCTACGTTATCTTACCCGGACTCGACAGGGGGGCCACGGCACATTGGCCAGAGATCGAGACTGATACTGGTCATCCACAGCACCAGCTGGCGCAGCTTATGTCATATATGGAAATGGCACCTGATCAGGTTCAGACATGGCCATTGCCAGCTGCCAGTGACCAGCTGTGCGCAGCCCGCGGTGAGGTCATGCGCGAGGTTTTTGCTCCGGCAGCGCTGACGACAAAATGGCGGCAATTACCTTTGGACTGTCCCGATATCAGCGCAGAATCCCTACAGGGCATGCAGGTGGTTGCCTGCAAGGATATGAACAGTGAAGCTAATTTGATTGCCCTTTGTCTGCGGGAAACACTCGAAACTCCAGGAAAGACAGCAGCGCTTGTAACACCTGACCGAGCTTTGGCTGAGGCGGTCATCGTCGCTCTGCGCCGCTGGAACATTCATGTCGATGATTCGGCTGGGACACCACTTTCACAATGTGGCGCTGGGGTCTTTCTACAGCTTCTGGCCAACGCGGTGGCTGCGGATTTTGCACCTGTTCCACTTCTTTCACTTCTCAAACATCCGCTTGCTGCCGGTGGAATGGATCTTGCCGATTTTCGATCTCTTCTGCGCTCCGTGGAGCTTGTGGCCCTGCGCGGGCATCGTCCAGCGCCGGGACTTGCTGGCCTGATTGAGCGCCTTGAGGAGAGGCCAGATCTTGCGGCGTTCGTGCGTGACCACGTGTGCGCACCGTTGCAGGATTTAACGGATATCTGGAAAAACGGTGTACCGTCACTGGCCGGGCTGGCGTCAGCTCTTGCAACAGCTGGTGAGCGGCTGGCAGCCCGGGAAATGCTGGCGGACGGCACTTGTGATGCTGATGATGGCGCGCTTCATCTATGGCGGGATTTTGATGGAGAGACGGCAGCGGAGGTCATGCGTGATCTGGCTGAACAGACAACGGACATTGGGATCAATCCAGCTGAATTTCCCCAGATTCTCAGCCAGCTATTTGCTGAAAAGCCGGTCAGGCGCCGGTGGCCCCTTCATCCCCGCCTTGCTGTGCTAGGTCCGGTGGAAGCTCGTATGCAAAGCGCAGACCGTCTCATCCTTGGTGGTTTCAACGAGGGCAACTGGCCGCCAAAACCAGAAGCGGATCCCTGGATGAATGCTGAAATGCGCCGGTCTATTGATCTGCCTGCGCGCAATTGGCGGACGGGTCTGAGTGCGCATGATGTTTTCATGGCGATCTGCGCACCGGAAGTCATTGTCACCCGCTCCCTGCGTCAGGCTGGAACAGCAACAACACCGAGCCGATGGCTACAGCGCCTTGACGCTGTTCTGACATCGCTTGGGATGAACTCCGCGCTTGATCGGGGACATGCGTCATTATCCTGGCTTGCACAGTTGACACCAACGCCTGAGGTCAGGCCTGTTGGCAGACCCGGTCCTGCGCCACCTCTGGCAGCCCGACCACGCAAATTTTCTGCAACCGAGGTGGATAGCTGGATTGCCGACCCCTACAGCATCTACGCCAGGAAGATACTGAAGTTGCGGCAGCTGGATGACCTTGACCGCCCGCCTGATGCCGCACTCCGTGGCAATCTGGTTCATGATGCGCTTGCGATTTTCATTGACCGGTATCCGTCAGGCTTGCTGCCGGATACGGCACTGGCTGAGTTGGAAGCCATTGGCAAGGATGTCTTTACACCGCAATGGCAAAATCCCGGTGTGCAGTTTTTCTGGTGGCCACGCTTCATGGCGGTTGCTGCGTGGTTTGTTTCGCAGGAACAGTTGCGCCGACAGAAAATCAGGCAAAGTTACGCCGAAGTCAAGGGTGAGATAGCCATTGATGGCCCGGAGGGGCCGGTAACATTCACGGCGCGCGCCGACCGTCTCGACCTGGATGAAACAGGGGCTTGGCATGTTATCGACTATAAAACCGGAAGTGCGCCATCGGCTGCCAAGGTTGCGGCGGGCCGCCGGACACAATTGCTGATCGAAGCGCTGATCGCTGCAGAGGGGGGCTTTGAGTCGCTTTCTGCCGGTGAGGTTGGGGCGATGGAATATTGGCAATTGTCTGGTGCCCGCGGTAAGATTGCGGTCCCCACAGATGTTCTGCCAAAGGAGTGGCAACCGGCCGACACCCGCTCCCACCTTGCTGATCTGGTCAGACTCTTTGATGATCCGAACACCCCCTATCCGAGTGAGCCTGACATCAGCCAGCGTCCCGCCTTCTCACCCTACCGCCACCTTGCCCGCGTTGCGGAGTGGCAAGCGGAGGATGGTGATGAATGAAATTGTAAGGAAAGCAAGTGATGCTCAGGCTTTCGCCTCGGATCCGGAGGCATCGGCTTTCGTGTCGGCAAATGCTGGAACCGGCAAAACCAAATTATTGACTGACAGGGTGTTGCGCCTGCTTCTGGAAGGCGCTGTGGCTGACGGCATTCTATGTGTGACCTACACGCGTGCGGCGGCGGCCGAAATGCGGAACCGGATTGCCAGTAGGCTCGCACAATGGGCCATTATCCCGACAGTTGATCTTCGCAGCGATCTTGCTGGCATGGGATTGTCATCTCCGTCGCAGGAGGTGATTGCCAGAACTCGCCGTCTCTTTGCCGAGATTCTCGATAATGATCACGGGCCACGCGTTGAGACCATGCATTCCTTCTGCCAATCCATTCTTGGCCGCTTCCCGATCGAGGCCGGCATCGCCCCAGGGACAGGTCTTGCTGATGACGCAGAACAGGACACGCTCCGGGCAGCGGCGCGTGCCAATGTCATGCGGTCACAGGATAGCGCCATGACCTATGCCGTCACGCTGCTTGCCGAGCAGATCAATGAGGATCAATTGCAGACGGTGCTTGCCAATTTTGTGCAGCGTGAGACACGGCTTGGCGAGGCAGATCTGGGGGAACGTCTTACCGTGCATTTCCGTGATGGGCTGGGTCTTGGTGATGCTGATCATGCTGGTGGAATGATCCGCAAGGCCATTGCCAGCATTGATGACGAAGCGCTCATTGCCACCGCCACCGCGCTGCAGGCTTCAGGGGTTGCCAACCATCAGAAGCGGGCGGCAAAAATGCATGGCTGGCTTGCCAATGATGGCGCAGGCCGTTGTGAAAAAATTGATCTGCTTGTTGAGGCGCTCTTTACCAAGGGCAAACCCCAAAGCCGCCTTGCAAACAAGAATATTCGCGATGCCTTTCCCCGTTGTGAGGAGGTGCAGTGCGAAATCCAGGAGATTTTGCTGCCTTGCATGGTTTCACGTGCTGCACAGCGCTGCCGCGAGCTCACCATGGCACTCTATCATTTTGGCATGGCCTTTCAGCGCGAGTATGCGGCGTTGAAACGGGCGCGGGGGTTGCTGGATTATGATGATCTGATCACCATCACCAATAATTTGATGGATCATAGCTCGGCGGCGCAGTGGGTTGCCTGGAAGTTGGATAATGGCATCAGGCATCTATTGATAGATGAGGCGCAGGATACCAGCCCGTCACAATGGAAATTGCTGCGCCAGCTCAGTCTCGAATTTTTTGACGACCAGCCTGATGCCGCTTCGGGTGAGCTGGACCGCACCTTGTTTGCAGTGGGTGATTTCAAGCAATCCATTTATTCCTTCCAAGGAGCTGATCCACGTGTGATGAGTGCGAGCCGTGCCGAGTTTGCCAGGCGGGCCGGGCAGCGGGAGCGGATTTTCAGGGAGGTGTCACTGTCCGTTTCCTTCCGTTCAAGTGTGCCGGTGCTAAAGCTGGTCAATGCCGCAATCAATGGACTTGACGGCATTGAGGATTTTGCGCCGCATGAGGTGACTGACGACCGCCGGGGCGGGTTTGTTGAATTGCTTCCCTATGTCGAGTCAGATGATGCCACACCGGCAACAGGCCCCTTTGTTCCATCTGAAATTGTTACGGCGACTGGTGCCAGTGCCAAATCTGCAAACCAGATTGCCGCTTTGATCAAGGGCTGGATCGGCAACCGTAAGCTGTCTGATAATAGACTCATGGCGGCACGTGACATCATGATTCTGCTGCGCAAACGTGGAAGCTATTTCGAGCAGCTTCTGGCAGCATTGCGTCGGGCAGGGGTTCCAGTCGCTGGGGCCGACAGAATGCGGCTCGAGAACCAGATAGAAATTCAGGACTTGCTGGCACTTGGTGATGCCATAACGTTGCCGGAAAATGACCTGCAACTGGCCTCGGTACTGAAATCTCCGTTGTTTGGCATGGATGAGGAACTACTGTTCGGTCTAGCCCATGACCGTGGCGGAAAATCACTCCATTCAGCGCTGATGCATCATGCTGGTTCTGACAGCAAGATGGGTCAGATTGCAGACCGGTATGAACTGCTGCGCAACGCTGCCGATCAGATGTCTGTCTTTGCGTTTTTCAGTCATGTTCTCAACGATGGTGGGCGCGCGGCCTTCAGGGAAAGGCTTGGCGCGTCAGTTGATGAGGCGCTTGATCACTTTTTGGCACTGGCACAGACTTTTGGTCACGCTGGTGGCGCATCGTTGACTGAATTCCTGATGTCTGTCCGGGCGACCGGCGGTGAGATAAAACGCGACCTGGACAATGAGAAAATTGATGCGGTTCGTGTCATGACGATCCATGGTGCGAAGGGTTTGGAGGCACCGGTTGTTGTATTGCCCGATATGCTGCGGGCAACCACGCCAAGCGATCCTCTGTTTCGCGATGCTGAGACGGGTTTCGTTTATTGGTCTCCCGGCAGTGCGTTTTGTCCTGATTTTGTCAACGCAGCACGTGACTTGGCAAAACGTCATAGCGATCAGGAGGACAAGCGTCTTCTCTATGTTGCGCTGACGCGCGCGCGCGAGGGTTTGGTGATTGCAGGCTGGTCAAAACCGCGGGCGCGCACCCTTGAGAAAAGTGACTATGAAATTCTTCGTACCTGCCTGCAAAGCATCGAGGGTGTGAATGAGGAAAGTGATGGGACACTCGCGCTGCGGCATCGGGGTAGCGGTGAGGCGCAAGCGGCGGCGCAGGATCTGCCGCCCCGGACGACCGGGCAGGCTGATGCACCTGAATGGCTTTTTTCAGCAGCGCCAGTCGAGCCGAAAATGCCCCGACCGGTGCGGCCATCCGAACCCGCCTTCGATCAGCTGGCTCCCCGTCCCGCAGCTGTATCGCTGTCTTCTGGAGCGGCTCTGGCGAGGGGTCGATTGGCACATCGTCTTTTTGAAATTCTGCCAGCCCTAGATGAGCGGGTGCGCGATCACGCCGCTGACAAAATTATCAGATCACAGAGGGATATGAGTGAGAAGGACGCGGCGCGGGTTTTTCAGGAGGTGAAGATGGTTCTTGGCCAACCAGCGTTAGGTCGTCTGTTTGCACCTGATGCACTGGCTGAAATTCCGGTGAATGGTGTTGTCTCAGGCGTCGGTGTTGCGGGGCAGATTGACAGGCTGCATATAGATGCGACATCGGTTCTGTTCGCAGATTTCAAAACTGGCCAACGACCATCCGGTCCACCGCCAGTGACCTATCAACGGCAGATGGCGCTATACGGGGCGCTTTTGCAGCAAATTTACCCAGCTCACCGGATCGAAGGATGGCTTATATGGACCGAGGATGCCAGCACCCAGGAAGTTACCCGGGAAATGTGTGCCGCTGCACTGGCTGGGTTTGGTGATTTTTCGTGAAAACTACCTATATGTTAGGTCATGTGGCCTTGCCTAAACGGCAATGATGCAGCAGGATGACCTCCTGCTGGCGTGAGCCACTCGAGACATCTGTAAGGGGATTTTAAGTCTATGGCTACAACAAAGACGACAGATAGTGAATTTTCAGCGCATGTGTTGCAATCAGACACGCCGGTTCTGGTCGATTTCTGGGCAGAATGGTGTGGCCCCTGCAAGGCCATCGGCCCTGCTCTTGAAGAAATTTCCGAAGCCAGGGGTGATGCCATTTCAATCGTCAAACTGAACATTGACGAAAACCCAATGACGCCACAGCAATATAATGTGCGCGGCATCCCGACGCTGCTTATCTTCAAGGGTGGCGAGGTAATTGCCGAGAAGGTTGGTGCACTGCCCAAATCCCAACTTGAAAGCTGGATCAATCAGTCAATTGCCTGATCATGGGGCTCATCCCGATGTGCTGATGAATAAGTAACGCCGCCATTTTCAGACTGGCGGCGTTTTGTTTGCGCTTAGAACATGCCCGGCAAGATAGAGTGATCCGCAAATGATGATGGGTGTTGCAGGCGCTGGGGCACGGGCGCCGTTATGAGCCTCGGTGAGGGCGGCTTCCAATGATGCTGCACTTTGTGCTTCAAGCCCAATGTCTTGCGCTGCGCTGCAGAGTTCATTCGCACTCAGGCTCGCACCCTGTCCGGGAATGGCAAGACAGGTGACGTTCTGCGCAAGCGATGCCAGTGGTGCCAGGAATTCGCGAGGATCCCGTGTGTTCAATGCGCCACAGATGACATGCCAGCAGCCAGGGACAAGATGCGGCAGCGCCGCCGCCAGTGCCTGTGCACCATGCGCATTATGTGCACCATCAAGCCAGATTTCACAATCTGGCGCGAGGGCGGTAAGTTCCCCCTCATCAAGGCGTTGAATTCGGCCGGGCCAGTCGGCAGAGGCTATTCCAGCAATCATCTGCTTGGCTCTATCTTGTCCGAGGCAATGCAGCATGACCGTCGCGGCGAGGGCAGCGTTATCGCGTTGATGCCCTCCATACAAGCCCGGCTTTGGGAGCGGAATGGTCTGTCCATCCCGTGTCAGACAAATTCGCCCGTCGGGCAAATCCTGCCAATCGAAATCGACTCCAGCCATAATCAGTGAAGTTCCAATGCTGGCCGCATGCGTTGAAATGGCCGAGGCGGCAGATGCTTGTTGGTGGCTGACGAAACAGGGGCTGTCAGACCGCATGATCCCGGCCTTCTGCCGAGCGATTTCACTTATGTCATTGCCGAGAAAATGCTCATGGTCGCGGGCGATGGGGGTGATCACGGTTGCCAGAGGCGCATCCAGCACATTGGTGGAATCCAGAGTCCCACCAAGACCCGTTTCAAGCAACAGCAGATCAGCCGGTTCACGTGCAAATGCCAGCATTGCTGCCGCGGTCGTGACCTCAAAAAAAGTCACGGGTGTGTCGCCATTGGCCTGCTCCACCTCTTCCAGCAAATCAGCAAGTGGACCATCGCCGATCAGGGTTCCAGCAAGGCGAATCCGTTCGTTGAAACGACACAGATGCGGTGATGAATAGACATGCACGCGCAAGCCGGCAGCTTCCGCCATAGCCCGCATCAGCGCAATTACCGAGCCTTTGCCATTGGTGCCGGCAACATGCACAGCTGGCGGCAGATCATGATGCGGATTGCCCAGCTTGGTGAGCAGCTGAAAGGTGCGCTCAAGACCAAGGTCAATCAGTTTGGGATGAAGGGCTGCAAGACGATCAAGCGCCGCTGCCGCCCGGCGTTCATCACGACTGCGTGCGCCTGGTCTCTGTTCATCTGAACCCATGTCCATTTGTGCCTTTTCAGGCGACCCTTGCGGCCGGCCTCCTCTCCATCAGAAAGCCCAGAACACGGGCAAGAAAAGAATGTTGCTCGCTGCGCGCGACAACACTGTCTACCATGCCATGATCTTGCAGATATTCCGCCGTCTGAAAATCATCAGGCAGCTTTTCACGAACGGTTTCTTCAATGACCCGCCGCCCGGCAAATCCGATGATTGCACCAGGCTCAGCCAGCTGTAGATCGCCAAGCATGGCAAATGACGCGGTCACGCCGCCCGTGGTGGGGTGTGCAAGCAGGACGATATGGGGCAAATTGGCATCACGAACCTTGTCTACCGCAAGAATAGTCCGTGGCAGCTGCATCAGCGAGAGAATGCCTTCTTGCATGCGGGCGCCACCGCTGGATGGTACCGTGATTAATGCGGCATTACGGGCAACAGCTTCACTTGCGGCGCTGATGATGCCATTGCCAACCAATCGTCCCATTGATCCGCCCATGAATCTAAAGTCAAAAGCCGCCATCACTGCGGACTTGCCACCGATCGTGCCATGCGCCACTGAAATGGCATCTGCTAGGCCGGTCTTTGCGCGGGTGTCGCGCAGCCGATCAGAGTAGCGACGGGTATCCTTGAATTTCAGTGGGTCGTCATTGATTGAGTTTAGCCCAATGAGTTGATAATTTCCGTCGTCAAATGTCATGCGAAAGCGGTTTTCTGGTGGTAGCGGGGCATGATTACCGCAGGTAGCACAGCAATTATTAGCTTCCTCAAATTCCCGATGAAAAATCATCTGTCCGCAGTTTTTGCATTTTACCCACAGATTGTCAGGCACATCTTCGGATTGAACCCATGCCTTGATTTTAGGCAAAACGGAATTGGTAATCCAGTTCATGTTGTGACTCCTGTTTCCCTAGCGCTGTTTTGCGGCAACACCTTCTGCAAGGTTGCCAACAAATGCGGCGATTTTTTGTACAATTTCATCATTTGTACTGCCATCATCTGACAGATTGTTCGCAATGATATCAACAACCGCCGAGCCAACGACAGCGCCGTCACTCAAATTTGCCGCTTCGCCAGCTGCTTCAGGTGTGCGAATGCCAAAACCGGTAACCACGGGCAAGTTTGTCACCGATTTGATACGTTTACAGGCGTCAGCGATTGATGCACTGCCGGCGCTTTGGGTCCCAGTGATCCCGGTAATCGATACATAATACACAAATCCGCTGGCCTCAGCCAAAACGATAGGCAATCGTGCTTCATCGCTGGTTGGTGTAACAAGGCGGATGAAGTTAAGGCCCGACTGTTTTGCCGGCAGGCAGAGTTCCTCGTCCTCTTCTGGTGGCAGATCCACAATGATCAGACCATCCACACCTATCGCGGTTGCCTTTTCGAGAAACTTCTGCGCGCCATAAATGTATATTGGGTTGTAATACCCCATTAGGATTAAAGGTGTTTCAGCATGGCGCTTTCGGAATGCCTCCGCCATTTTAAGGGTCTTGTCAAGGGTCATGCCGCCCTTCAGCGCTCGAAGGGATGATGCCTGAATCGCGGGTCCATCGGCCATCGGATCGGAAAAAGGCATGCCAAATTCGATTATATCAGCACCACCGGCGACAACAGCATCCAAGATTCTACTAGAGGTTTCCTGGTCGGGGTCGCCTGCCGTGACAAAGACGCCAAGTGTTCCGCGCCCCTGTTCCCGTGCTCTGGCAAATGCCTTTTCAATCCGTCCCATTTTAAAAGTCTTTCCCGTTGAGATATCTCTGATTATGGATGTCGTTTTAAAGCAGGCCGCGTTCGTCCAACATCGGCAGCACTGAGTCAAGATCTTTGTCGCCGCGGCCACACATATTCAAAATGATAATGTCTTCTGGGCTCATTCCACCGATGATTGTCCCAGTGAATGCCAGTGCGTGCGATGGCTCAAGTGCCGGGATGATACCTTCAAGACGCGAGCATAGCTGAAAGGCAACCAGCGCTTCCTCATCTGTTGCGCTCACATAATTGACCCGCCCCATGTCATGCAGCCAGGAATGCTCCGGCCCAATCCCTGGATAATCAAGACCGGCAGAAATTGAGTGCGCATCAATGATCTGCCCGTCCTCATCCTGAAGAAGATATGTGCGGTTGCCATGCAGAACCCCAGGTGTTCCTCCAGTTAGTGATGCGGCATGCAAGCCGGACGGGATGCCCTTGCCGGCGGCTTCAACGCCGTAGATGTTTACCGATTCATCGTCAAGGAAAGGGTGAAAAAGTCCCATCGCATTGGAGCCGCCACCAATGCAGGCAATGATGGCGTCGGGAAGGCGACCCTCGGCTTCTATTAATTGCTCCTTTGCCTCTTTTCCGATTACCGATTGGAAATCGCGTACCATTTGCGGATATGGGTGTGGACCGGCAACAGTGCCAATAATGTAGAAATGTGTTTCGGCTTTTGCTACCCAAAAACGGAGCGCTTCATTCATTGCGTCCTTGAGTGTCCCTGTACCTGATGTCACAGGGTGAACCTTTGCTCCAAGCAGGCGCATGCGGTCAACATTTGGTCTCTGGCGCCGAACATCCTCTTCACCCATGAAAACCTCACATTCCATATCGAATAGTGCGCAGGCGGTGGCTGTCGCGACACCATGCTGGCCAGCGCCTGTTTCAGCAATGATCTTGGTCTTTCCCATCCGCTTTGCGAGCAGGGCCTGCCCCAGCACATTGTTGATTTTATGCGCACCTGTATGATTTAACTCATCGCGTTTGAGGTATAGCTTTGCTCCACCAAAATGAGAGGTCAATCGCTCGGCGAAGTAAAGGGGACTTGGCCGGCCCACATAATGTTTCTGATAATAGGCAAGTTCACGCGCAAAGTTGGTGTCATTGCAGGCCAATTTATAGGATTTTTCAACATCAAGAATTAGGGGCATGAGTGTTTCAGCCACAAATCGACCGCCATGAATGCCGAATCGACCGGCTTCGTCTGGCTGGTTTATGAGAGAATTTATGATTGTGTCTGTCATTTTGTCTTTTCAACGGTATTTTAAACCGTGCCTTGGTGAAAGTGTGGTATACTTGATGTCGAAAGATAAGTTAACCCACATGGGCAGCAGAAACAAAGGCTTGAATAAGTCGCGGGTCTTTTTTGCCCGGCGTGGACTCAACGCCAGATGACACATCAACAGCTTTGGCATTCGTCGTGGCAATGGCCCGCCCAACATTTTCAGCCGAGAGACCGCCAGCCAACATCCATTTTGTCTTACCAGCGTGATTAGCGAGAAGCGTCCAGTCGAATATGTGGCCAGTGCCGCCGGGTAAGCCACCTGGATCGCCCTTCGCATCGAATAGAAGCCAATCGGCAATGCTACCCCACTCTTCGCAGACTGTTAGATCATCTGCGGAGGCGATACGGATTGCCTTGATAATGGGCAGTCCATGGCGCAGCCTCAGCTTTTGAGCTTGCATGGGCGTTTCATTACCGTGTAGTTGCAGGATGTCCGGTTCAGCAATGCGTATCATGCTAGCCATTTCTGCCTCATCCATATTGACCGTCAGGGCAACACGCTTTGGGCCTGTATGCGCTCGCTTCTGTGCATACTGGTTGATGAGCGCTGCTTGTTCAAAGGAAAGATGACGTGGCGACATGGCGTAGAAAACCATTCCTACGAAAGCCGCCCCGGCTTCTGCACAGACGTCATAGTCGGAAGGTGAAGTAATACCGCAGATTTTGACATCGGTTCGGGTCATGTCTGTTGCTCTCCAAAAATAATAATTATCTTTTTGAAGGGATAAAGGCAGCTTTATTGTTTATCTGCTTTTCAGCGTTGGCTAGTTGCGTCTCCGCACAATTCATACGTTTTTCCATCTTTTCCAATTTCTTCTCCGCACGCCAGCTACGGGCACGAATCGCAATAGTTGAAAGCCAGACAATCAATCCTCCAGCTACCACACCCATTCCTAAAGCACCCTGAGCGACCAGCCAGATAGGCAAACTCAACCCTGTCTTAAAAGGCCATAGAAAGAGGGTGACTACGCTGTCGTTGGAAGCGGCGAATGCCATGCTTATGACCACCGCAATCACGGTGATAACGAGCCAGAGAAACCGGCTAATGAAGCGCATGTTTTTTGTCCGTTTTAGCGGTTAAGGCGCTCGCGCATACCTTTCCCCATTTTAAAGAAAGGTACTTTCTTTTCAGCGACTTGTACACTTGTCCCTGTCCGTGGGTTTCGCCCTCTTCTTGCCTTGCGATGACGCACTGAAAAGGCTCCAAAGCCACGCAGTTCTACACGGTCTCCACGCTCAAGCGCGCCGCCAATTTCATCAAGAATTGTGGCGACGAGTCGCTCTAAATCGCGATGATAAAGCGCAGGGTTCATCGCTGCTAACTTCGCTATAAGCTCTGAACGTGTCAACGTACCCACTCCATTGCTAAAATAAATCTACCTTCGCTACAAGGATGCCCTGTACTGACTATATGGTCAACTTAATTGACCATAAATTCAATATTTTGAACAATTTACTGGATTTTAGAAGGGGCATGCCTGTTTTTGGCGCAAAAAAGCTAGCACCCTCTTGATGGTGCTAGCGATTTTTTGTTATGGACAAATTTATTTGTCGTCGTCTGTGTCGCGCTTCGCCAGCGCAGCACCTAGAATGTCACCAAGGCTCGCACCGCTATCTGATGAGCCATAATCAGCCATCGCCTGTTTTTCTTCAGCTGTTTCGCGGGCTTTGATTGACAGTGTTAACTTGCGTGTCTTTTTATCCACATTTGTTACTGTCGCATCAACTTTTTCGCCAATGGCGAATCTGTCGGCGCGCTGTTCTGCGCGCTCGCGGCTGAGATCAGCGCGTCGGATGAAGCCAGTCATCGTATCGCCGATGCTTACATCAAGACCATTATCGGAAACTGAGGTAACTGTACATGTGACAGTCTCGCCTTTGCGATATGCGCCAGCCTGGCCGGCAAATGGATCCTCTGTCAGCTGTTTGATGCCAAGTGAAATGCGCTCTTTCTCGATATCCACGTCAAGGACTTTGGCTGTGACCGTGTCACCCTTAGCATATCCCTCAAGGGCGGCTTCTCCAGTTACTTCCCAACTGATGTCAGAAAGGTGTACCAGCCCGTCGATCTCTTCGGTGAGGCCAACAAAAAGGCCGAATTCAGTGATATTACGAATTTCCCCTGTGATCTCAGTGTTGGTAGGATTGGCGTTGCTATATTCTTCCCAAGGGTTGCCAGCACATTGCTTGAGGCCAAGTGAAATGCGGCGCTTTGAGAGATCAACATCAAGAACCATAACCTCAACCTGCTGGCTGGTGGATACGATCTTTCCGGGATGAACATTTTTCTTTGTCCAGCTCATCTCAGAAACATGGACCAGACCCTCAACACCGGCTTCCAGCTCAACGAAAGCTCCGTAATCGGTGATGTTGGTCACACGGCCTTCCATCTTCGCTCCAATTGGGAACTTACCTTCGACATTTTCCCATGGATCTGACAGAAGCTGTTTCATCCCTAGAGAAATCCGCTGCGTTTCGGCGTTAAAGCGAATGACTTGTACCTCAACAGTTTCACCAATCTGTAGTGCTTCGGATGGATGGCTGATACGCTGCCAAGCGATGTCTGTAACGTGAAGCAGGCCATCAACACCGCCGAGGTCAACGAACGCACCGTAATCGGTAATGTTTTTAACAACACCCTGAAGTATCTGGCCTTCTTGGAGGTTAGACACAAGCTCCGATCGTGCCTCGGCACGGGATTCTTCCAAGACAGCGCGGCGCGAAACAACAATGTTGCCACGACGTCGGTCGATTTTCAGAATTTGGAAGGGCTGTGGTGTTCCCATAAGAGGGCCAAGGTCCCGAACAGGGCGGATATCGACTTGGCTGCCGGGCAGAAATGCCGTTGCGCCTGACAGGTCGACAGTAAAGCCCCCTTTTACCTTACCAAATATTATGCCGGTAACACGTTCCTGCTTTTCAAACGACGCCTCGAGTAGACCCCACGCCTCCTCACGGCGAGCCTTGTCGCGACTAAGGACTGCCTGACCATTACGATCCTCCATGCGCTCAACATAAACTTCAATTTCGTCGCCAATATTGATGTTGGGTTCTTGGCCAGGGGAGGTCAACTCTTTCAAAGGGACACGGCCTTCAGATTTCAGGCCTACATCGATTACGACAGCGTCGCCTTCGACGCCAACAACAAAGCCGCGCACAACGCTACCCTCGATGTTTGTGTTTTCGCCGAAGCTCTCAGCGAGCATATCAGCAAAGTTTTCGGTTGCAGCGTTTGCTGCAAAATTGTCAACAGATGTCAAAAATATCTCCGTTATCGCCATATGGTCATGGGCCTAGCCCTGGGTGACACGCATTTGCCTCAACTGGCCTGAGGGCCGTTTCAGCTGAGCAACATCCACCAATAACCGGTGGATCAGAAACGGGATTTTTTTGGCGATCAAATTGGTTTATGCCAGCATTCCGTTTATTGAAAGACAGGCCGAAGCTGCTCAGATTGCCCCGGCCTGGGGTTTATGTGCCGATCGTACGCTTCACGTGGGCCAGAGCAACAGCGAAAACCTGATCTGCGTCCATGCTTGACGTGTCGATGGTTTTTGCACCGTCTGCCACTATCAGTGGTGCAACAGTTCGATCTCTGTCGCGCTGGTCACGCTCACGCATATCTTCCAACACGTCGCGGAACATAGCCGATTGCCCCGCGTGAAGCAACTCCTTGAATCGCCGTTTGGCACGCACCTCTAGCGTGGCGTCAATAAAAAATTTTAGTGGTGTCTCTGGTAACACCACAGATCCGATATCCCGGCCGTCAAGGACCGCGCCATTTCCATGTGGAGGGTCATTTGCAAATCTGCGCTGAAGCGCCATAAGATTTGTACGCACCTCTGGCAAAGCAGCTACTTTTGAGGCTGTCGAGGCAACCCTATCGGTTCGAATTTCTTGAGCGCTGCATAAACCAAGGTCAAGTCTCAAAGATTCTTTAATTACCTGATTATTATCAATATTTTCTGCGTCTGTGCCTGCGTTTAAGAGTTGCAGCGCGAGGGCGCGGTAAAGACAGCCTGTGTCCAGATGAGCAAGATCGAAATAACTGGCAAGGCACTTTGACAATGTGCCTTTTCCGCTTGCGGCAGATCCATCAACAGCAATAATCACCGCTTTTGTCATTCCGCTTTTGACGTGGTGATGGTACCACCGCATTCGTTCATTAGATTGGCAAATCTGGGAAAGCTGGTGTTGATTGTTTCGCATCCTGTGACTGTGATCGGATTTTCAGCCACCATTCCCAAGGTCAAGAATGACATTGCGATTCGGTGATCATGCTGGGAGGCAATGCTGACGTCACCCTGAACAGGGCCTCCGGTCACCATCATGCTGTCATCATCATAGCTGACTGTCACACCAGCCAAAATTAGCCCATCTGCCATCACTTTGATGCGGTCGGTTTCCTTGACGCGCAGCTCACCAACGCCTCGCATAACTGTCTGCCCTGCCGCAACTGATGCCGCGACTGAGAGTATTGGATATTCATCAATCATCGAGGCGGCACGTTCAGGCGGAACGACGATACCTTTCAGTTTACTGTTACGTACACGGACATCGGCAACCCTTTCACCGCCCTCAATACGTTCATTGCTGATTTCAATGTTGCCACCCATCTCCTGAAGAGTGGTGATCAAGCCGATACGAAGGGGATTCATGCCAACGGCTGGAATGGTTACATCGCTTTTGGCCGTAATCAGCGCCGCTACCATGACGAAGGCGGCTGATGAAGGATCGCTGGGTACTAGAATATCAGCAGCAACAAGTTCCGCCTCACCAACAAGCGAAATGTGATGGCTCCCATCGGGCTTGGTTTCCTGCGTCACTGAGGCGCCAAAATGGCGCATCATTGACTCGCTGTGGTCACGTGATGCATGGGGTTCGCTGACGATCGTGGTGCCTCTGGCGTTCAATCCGGCAAGCAGTACAGCAGATTTGATCTGTGCGGATGCGACTTTACTGACATGATCTGCAGCCATTGGTGTTGCCGTGCCGGTAATCGTAACTGGCAGCAGACCACCCTGACGGCTGCTAATTTTGGCTCCCATTTTTTCGAGTGGGCAGGTAATTCTTGCCATTGGTCGGGCTGACAGAGACTCGTCGCCAGTGAAGGTGGCTGTAATTGGCTGGCCTGCAACAACGCCCATGAGTAGGCGCACCCCAGTCCCTGAATTTCCTAGATTGAGGGGCTGCTCTGGTGAGGTAAGACCGTGCAAGCCAACTCCGACTATTCGCCAAACACCAACCTCTGATCGAGTGATCGCGACGCCAAGCGCCTGCATTGCGTTCGCCGTCGCCATCACATCATCACCCTCTAGGAGGCCAGAAACGCACGTTGTGCCGATTGCCAGCCCACCTAAAATCAGCGATCGGTGCGAAATTGATTTGTCACCTGGAACATGAAAGGTGCCATGGAGGCCTTCCGACTTGTGGGAGGTTAATGTCTCCCTTCTCGATAAATTGCTGACCGTATTCATAAAAAATTGATCCGTTTTTGTCTGGACTGACTCCCGATATATAAAACTGGTGTGGTGGTAACATTTTTTCACCCGTATTTGCAAACAAGATGAAAATAGAGCTGTGACAAAAGAGGTCCAAAGCCACATCAATAGCTGGCATGGGAGGAAAAAATCATTTTTCTTGTTTAATTTTTAAAAATTTGTTTTGACAGACTAGAAAATATGGGTCAAATCGCTGTTAAATTTGGATAGAAATTAAACTCAAATTTAAACAGAAGGGTTGCGGTCATGGCAAAGGCAAAACTTGGCACAAAGCGCACCTGCACATCCTGTGGTTTGCGCTATTATGATCTTAACAAAACCCAAATAATCTGTCCCAGTTGCAACGCAGAATTTGATCCAGAAGCACTGCTCAAAACACGTAAATCTCGGCAGACTGTGAAGGCTTCAAATGATGAAGAGGGTAAGGCGGCTGACGTCGCCGCGAGTGATTTGGATCATAAAACCGATGAAACATCATCTTCGGATAATCAAGTAATGTCCGACGAGCTTGACTATGGCGATGAAGATAGTGGTGAGGTCGATGAAGAAGCTGGAGGGCTGATTCAAGAT
>CAJWKB010000010.1 GCA_913042065.1 uncultured Alphaproteobacteria bacterium
TCGCCGCGGTGTGATTTTACATCCGCTCAATCCGAAGGCTTGGATCATGGTAACCCTTGCCTGGAGTCAGTTTGCGCCAGCACTTGGCGCGTTTGACCTGCAGCTTTTGGTTGTAACGGGTGGATTTGCCATAATCCAGCTTGTTTTTCATACCATATGGTGTCTCAGCGGAGCGTTGTTACGACGGGCGTTGCCACGCTCACGATTGCTCACCCGATCAATGATCCTGATGACCATTGCAATCATCATTTGGGCGCTATTGGTCTGACGTACTATTCAGTGTCGCTTATAAGGCCAGTGACATCATCCTTGCCGATTGCTCCCATATACTTAAAAGAAAACGTAAATTTAATTTCATCAATGCGGGACACGTCGCGGTCTTTGGTAGCATCATGCGCATAATCAAGTTGGATGGTAATGCAATTCTGCACACCACCACTCCAAAAAAGTGAAGCATTAGTGTTCATTCGTGTCTCTTTGCCGGCAGATAAATCCCAGTTTTGGCTTGCTGAAGCTTGCCATCCATGTCCAAGTGGCAAATCCGCAGAAAGGGAAATATCCTCACGGTCGTTTGTGTTGCCGACAAAATAGGCCTTGTCCAATTGAGTATGTTGAACTGACAGATTCACTTTCCCAAGTTTTGTCGAGACGCTCGTTTTTGACTCATTTAGTGTAAAATCATGTGATGACAGGCGCCCCGACCAATCAATTGAAATGTTTTGTGGTGGGTTAATATTTAAGCTAGCGACATAGTCGGAATATGTGTCCCCTTGGTTTGGTGCAAGGCCTGCAGACGGTTTACCAGAAATGCGCCTACTAAGACCAATAAAGCCAGCAAGCTTTCCTATTGATCGGTCATTGACTATACCCGAGACGCCCATATCGGCGCGTGCTCCTGGTAAGACGTAGTCTTTGCCCTGGTAACGGTGCAAGAGGAAGAGGTTCGCCTCATCAATTCTGTAATCAGCCGAATCACGGTTTGGCACTTGTTGTGTTTTGTCTGCTCCACCTACCCAGACCAGCTGTCCCTTAGGCTCAAGCATTGCAGTTTTGCCCAGACCGCTGACCAAAAGTGGCAGGCGTACACCAAGTGAGGCGGAGGGGTTAATCTGACCAAAATCGCCTAGTTTGCTAGCGGCTGTAGCTGGTTTATCATGAAGCGAATAATAGCTTGCCATCACATTTGCCTTATAGGAATTGACGAATGCACCGCGATTGAACTCTTCTGAAATTTCAGCTGTCCCGGACCAGCGTGCAAGATCATGTTCTTCGTCATTGTCCAGCTGGATTGCGCTTATTTCTGTACGAAGCTTCTGTTTAGGATTCCATCCCTTCTGCTGTTTTTCATAAAAAACAGATGGTAAGATCACGGGCTCCCGGTCAGGCGTGTCACCTGAATTAAGCCCCTGCAGATCAGATGCCTCAACGAGGTAATAGCGGTTTTCTTTTAAACGCTCTGCAGTGACGAACGACTTAAGTGCTGTGGCGTCGTCGAATTTATACCGCCTCATAAATGTGTCATGGCTCGCGCGATTAATCCTGGAATTGATTATCCAGTCCTTGCCAATGTTTGTTTTGAATGAAGCATTTATTGCTGCAACATTTTCGCGGTCCTTCTTATAAGTGCTGACATTGCCGCTATGTAATTGAACATCTAGGTCAGCTCTATCCCAAAATTTTCTATAGCTGGTGAGAAGACTAATTCCACGAAATTGATGTTTATAAGTCGTAAAGCGTAAGTCGCTAGTTTCGTCTATGACTTTGAAATAAGGGACGATGGGAGTAATTCCTCGATCGGAGCTTATGGAGACAGAAGGGCTTAAGAATCCCGTGCGCCGCCGAACTGTCCAGTCTGGATGAGCCAGGTAGGGCAAATACATAAGCGGTACGTTCAGCACATGCATGCGGACATTGCGGTGCGTAATCGTCTGTGTCTTTTCATTATGTGTCGATGATGTAGCCCGCACATCCCAATTAGGGCTCTCACCTTTTTCGATGTCACAGTTACAGGGGCTAAAGCGGGAACTAGAGAAAATGGAACGATCTCCAGTTATGGTGTTACTGTCATCGGCGACAAGGAATGAACCATCCTTGAAACGCGTCCGAAGGTTATTGGCGACGATATGTGTAAATTCTGTTTCTAGTCTCATTAAATCGGCGCGGCGTTCAGTGCCATCCTTGGATGTCATGCGGACATTGCCGCGGGCAACCGCCTTGTCAAGTTTCTGATCATAGGTCACTTCATCGGCGATCAATTCGGTGCCATTCTGGCGCAACACAACGTTGCCGGTTGCTAACATGCTGCCTGTTTCTTTATTCACGGTAACCTGATCAGCCTCGAAGCTAATGGGTTTGTCCGCCGCCAAGGCTAATTCTGCGAGCGAAAACAGCGCGAGAAAACCAAGAAAAAAAATACGACGTAGTGTTAACATTCCAACCTCAGACAAACAGGTTTCAGCCTTCATGGCTATCGCGTTTTACCCCATAAGTCTATGACATCCGCTTAAAATAGTCATATCCTAATTACAAGTGGTTCCGTTCAGACCGGGGTCATAAGATACTTTGCGCGCAAGGCATCTGCATTGTCTGCCATAGCGCTCGCGGTGAAAGGGAAATCCTCCCATGCCGCATCCTGAAGACTTTTCCGGTAGGCATCATCAGTGATCAGTTTTTCAAAGGCATCACTAAAATGTGCGATGGATGGTATGTCGACGATGTGGGCTCGGCCATCGGCTACTTCTGGAATTCCACCACGCCGTGTTGTTAGTAGAGCACAACCAGCAGCAAGGCTCTCGATAACGGCTTTTGGCATGGGGTCATCCCACAATGAGGGGCAGGCGGAAATAGCGGCTTTGGCCTGCCATTTCCGTACTTCATCTGGGGGAATAAAACCCGTCATAACTGCTTGCTCACCGAGGCCTCCTATTACCTTGGAAATTTGTGCCTCATAGCTGCCACGCGTGGCAGCTTCAAACCGTTTAGCGCCGGCAATCACCAGTCGCCATTCAGGATACTTTGGCAGAACGGCAGCCAACGCCTGCGCACATTCCAGTATTCCCTTTTCTGGCACCATTCGACCGGCTATCAAAATCACCGGATGCTTGGCTGGTTGATTGGCAAGCCAGCGCTGTGCGCCATTTCGGGCAACTCCAACTTTGGCGGCTAGAACGTCATCAATATCGAGGCCATCTAGAAAACAGTCGCGGATGTAGGTGCTGACGCAAATAATGCCGGCCATTGTACGCAATAGTGCCTCTCGTGCGCTAACACTCTTTCCGCCTTTCATGTCACGCGGATCATTATGGAGGTAAAGGCTTACCCTCAGATCGGGCCGGCGCTTTTTGATGTAAGTGGCTACGTGACATCGGCTATGCACCTCCACTAAATCAGGTGCACTGGTTTCTTCAATCCGCGCGAGATAATCCGCTGCGCAGCCGATATTCTTTCCTCGGAACCACTGTCCACTTGGCCGCAAGCCCAAGAATTCGTGATTGTTTAGGGGAATATGAACCATTGTGCCACAAATTCGAAAACAGCCTCCGGTCTGGCTTGCCGTAACAAGATCATTCACCACGCCGGAGATTGCACCGGCATTTGCAGCGGTGAAACGCTCCTTGGCTGGTAGTAGAATGTCGACCGATGGAAAGCGCCTGATCTGTTCAGGTGGGTTAGCTAAGGGGGACGATTTATCGTTTTCTGGGCACAATGCTGAAAGTTTCTCCGTGAATTCAAAAAGGATCAAGATCAACTGCAGACGATCTTTTCATCGCCTCCACGAACCGATATGGTATGTCAAATGTCAGGCGAATGTCATCCCTAGACATTGTGTGTTTGAAAAACTTTAATAGGTCAAAGCGTAATGGCTGAGCAGCAGCAGGTTCTGGTAATCAAGCACGGCGCGCTCGGCGACGTGGTGCAGGGTTTTGATGCCTATGCGAGTCTTCGTGCAGGTCTTCCTAATGCCCATATTGCAGTTCTGACCTCTCCCGCCTTCGCCAAATTCATGCAAATGATGCCCTGGTTTGATGAGGTGCTTGTTGACCCAAGGCCATCGCTCTTAAATCTGCCCGCAATGCTTAGAGTCCGGGCGTTACTTCGGCGTGGTTGGGATATGATTATTGATTTGCAATGCAGTGGTCGCACCGCGCGTTATCATAGATTTTTTGTACCGCGGCAGGTCCGTTGGTTCGGAACGGCAAAGGGGGCAAGTGATGCCTATCCGGATTTCACGGCGATCAACAATCATCATCGCATGCTTACTGCCGCTAAGATAGTCGGCGGTAGGATTTTGCCGTCGGAGTCCGTTGATCTAGGCTGGTTGGATAACGGTAGTGCGGTACAGATCGATGGGGCTACCGTCCTAATTCCAGGCTGCTCAATCGCCAAACCCAAGAAAAGATGGCCGGTCCAACATTTTGCAGAACTGGCCATGGTGCTGCAGGCATCTGGGCAGATAGTGATTATTGTCGGCACCCAAGCGGATCGTTCGGTGGCAGATGAATTGTTGTTGGCTGCGCCGCAGTGCCATGATCTTGTAGGCAAAACTGATCTTGCTGGGCTCGCCCGGGTTCTGCAGTCTGCTGATCTTGTCGTGGGCAATGATACTGGACCGTTGTTTTTGGCAGCCCGCCTCGGTGCACGATCTATAATGGTCATGGGGCCAGACACTGACCCAGCAATGTCGGCACCTACAGGTGCCTGCTGCAGCTGGGTGAGGGCTGATCCTATCTCCAGCATCACAACACGACAAGTGTTGAAAACCGCCGCTGAACTTGCCGGTGGTTAAGTGAAATCCATTCTTTACTAGAAGGATGATCCGGGCTTGGTCAGAAACTCAGTTTCTTCAGGTGAGGATGGACGTCCCAGTATGGCGTTTCGATGAGGAAATCGGTTAAAGCGGGCAATGATATCCCGGTGCTGCTGCGCATATTTTAGTATACGCGCATTCGTGTGTATCTTAAACAGCGGCAGTGACATATCCTGGATTGCCAAATCTTCGCTGTGCATCAAAGGCATTAACATAAAATGCCGCTGGTTGGCGCCTGCGTCATCCAGATATCCGCGATTGAGGCAGCGCAGAGACAAAGCTAACGCTATCTCATCCCCCGAAAACGCCCGAGGGGTATCGCGGTAGATGTTTCGAGTGAACTGGTCAAGTAGGATGATCAAGGCTAAACAGCCTGAGGCCATGTCTGCCCAGCCATCCTTTTCGCCTTTCAAGCTGCTGATGATTGTCGGTTCGAAACGGTTTCTGATCGTTTTATCAAAGACATCATCTTTCTTGAACCACTGCTCTGGTGTGCTCTCCTCAAACCAGAACGCTAGTACTGTGTCTGTAGTCTCGGTCTTTGTCATGATACATGTCTCATTAGGCTGATTTTTGCAGTTCAAAGAACTTTACCCGGATTCATCAGATTTTGTGGGTCCAGAGCCGTTTTGATCGCCTGCATGGTGTCGAGGATCTCAGTGCTTTTCACTGTCTTGAGCTGTTCACGCTTGACCTGACCGATACCATGTTCGGCACTAATCGATCCCCCATAGCGGGCAAGCGTTTTGTAGAGTAGGTTGAATAGTGAGGGAATTTTCTTGTTAAATTCTGCATTGCTCGCTGGATGGCTGACAAGATTGAAATGTAAATTGCCGTCGCCTATATGCCCATAGCCACAAATGCGAATAGTTGGATCAATCACCTTGATGCCGCTAACCATCTCGGCATAGAAGGGCGCAATTGCTGATTGCGGCAATGAGATGTCGGAGCGGGCCACAGCACCTGACCGCTTGTGCGACTCTGGTGCTGTCTCTCGCACATCCCAAAGCGCCTTGCGTTGCGCCTCATTAGTGGCAATGGTGGCATCAATGACCAACCCATCCTCAAAGGCAGTGGCAAGAAAATCCTCCATGATTCCCTGCAAGGGAACCTGGCCACTGTTGTCGGCAACGCCGCTATTTGGGTTTGTGCTGACGATTTCCATCAGAACATTCATCGCACCGCGCTTCGCAAGCGGTTGCTTGATTTTAGGAAAATGCTCGAAAAGCACATTTAGAATATCGGCTGGAATCAACTCAAAGGCCTCAACACTACCCCCAGAGGCAGCCTGCAGGCGATGTAGCAGTTCGACAGCCGCAGCAACATCACGTACTTCGGCAAAGGCGGTTCTGCGCGCCACAGGTAGGGGAAACAGCTTCATCGTTGCGGCTGTAATCACGCCAAGCGTACCCTCAGAGCCGATGAACAGGTCGCGCAGGTCGTAGCCGGTATTGTCCTTGCGAAGCCCACTCAACATCTCCAGCACCCTGCCACCCATTAAAACAACCTCAAGCCCCAAAGTAAGTTGCCGAGTGGTTCCATACCGAACGACATTCAATCCACCAGCATTGGTGCCAAGATTGCCGCCGATTGTGCAGCTTCCCTTAGCGGCAAGATTGAGCGGGAAGTATAGATTTTGCGCCTCGGTCGCCTCGTGCAGTGTCTGCAGTATGCAGCCCGCTTCGACGGTCATTGACATATTGGTAGGGTCGATTTCACGAATTCGGCTCATCCGTCGTAGTGATAGAACAATGCTGTTGCCCCGCGCATCGGGTGTGGCAGCTCCCATGAAACCAGTGTTACCGCCCTGCGGCACGACGACAATGCCCTGCTGGCTGGCGAATTTCATGATTTTGGCCACCTGCGCCGTTGTCTGAGGGAGAACGACGGCATGGGCCTGTCCCGCAAATCTGCTGTGCCAGTCCGACAGGAACGGAGCCATGTCATCAGTGGCGCTCAACAATGCGTCCGCTCCAACTATGCTAGTCAATTCGTCAATAATGTCCATTGTTTCTGCACGCTGCTCCTTAATCGAAAATGGGTATGGTTGTAGTTTCCGCCAACTATAGGGATTTTGTTACCTGCCGCCAATAATCCTTTGAAGCTCAGAGGCTATTGCGGTGCTGCTGCGCGGCGGAGCCGATCATTGATTGCTTCGCCCAGTCCAGTTTCGGGAATGGGTGCAATAGCGATCTTTGACACTTTCATAGCGTCAAGCTGGTGTAGCAGATCGAACAATTTTGCCGCCGCCTCAGACAGATCGCCTGCAGCACTCAGGCTTAGGGGCCGCTCACCAGAACCGGCAATGGTGCCAAATCCGACAAGGATCTCATCCGTCGCCGCGGTCTCAACATTCAAACGCAAGGCGGCATTTGGTGCGTAATGGCTGGCGAGTTGTCCGGGGCTGATTGGCGTGTTGTCGCTGTCCAGCGCGATTGGATTGCCTATGTCTGGATTAAGATTTGCGGCAGCCAGCACGCGGATGATCTCGTCGCGTGTGACCCCGCCGGGGCGAAGGATGATGGCTTGTGCGCCTGTGCAATCGACGATCGTCGACTCAACGCCGTTTTCACAGGCACCACCATCAAGGATCAGATCAATTCTGCCGGCAAGTGACTGCATCACATGCGTCGCTCGGCTCGGGCTGATCTTGCCCGACATATTGGCACTCGGTGCGGCAACCGGACCGCCAAAGGCGTTCAATAGGCGCTGCGCCTCGGCATGTGCGGGAACACGCAGGGCAATTTTATCAAGGCCGGCGCTGGTCAGTCTGGCGATCGGACAGTGATCTTCGCGCGTCAGTACCAGTGTCATTGGGCCTGGCCATAAGGCGGTGGCCAGCGCTGTCGCGATGGGGGTGTTGCAGCCAAGAGCAAAAGCGGCATCGACCGTGGCGACGTGGCTGATCAAGGGGTTGAATTCGGGCCTGTTCTTCGCGGTAAAAATACTGGCCACAGCATTTGCGTTGCAGGCGTCGGCACCCAAGCCGTAGACAGTTTCGGTAGGAAATGCAACGAGTCCACCTGCGCGCAAAATGCTTGTAGCATTCGCTATACTCTGGTCGGATAGTGGTAAAAGCTCGGTCATGCGCATTTCATAACCTAACAAGTGTATCGCGCCTAGTGGGCAGCGATGAATAAAATTCATTGATTGAAGCGATGTGCCTGTGGCATTTAGCCCGAGGATCCTTGCTAGCAGCTGTCGCATGCAATCTATTCACGTCAATGGTAGAGGTCTGCTGGCAGTGGCATTAAATTTGATTTAAGGAGCAGCAGATAGATGTGTGGACGATTTACCAGCACCGCTTCGCCAGAGGAATTGCGTCAGTTTGGTGTGATGATACCGGAAAATCTTCAGCCACGGTGGAATGTTACACCTGGCCAATCCGCTTTGGTTATCCAGCAGTCAGGCCTGCATGCTGAGGCTGTTCAAGCCAAATGGGGGCTGCCGCCCGCGTCCAAAAAACAGAGTTTTTTGATTAACGCTCGCATGGAAACGGTCACCGAGAAACCAACTTTCAGAGATGCCTTTGCGGCACGGCGCTGTCTTGTCGCCGCGACAGGTTGGTACGAATGGTCGGCGCCCCGGCAACCATGGCATATTCAGCTGTGCGATGGCGGCTTGATGGCATTTGGTGGGCTTCTGTTTACCCTTGGTGGGAACACGCATTTTGTGGTGATGACAAGCGCTTCCGAGGGTGATTTGACGACCATCTATCATCGCCAGCCACTGATCCTGCCGCGGAACAGCTGGGGTGGCTGGTTGACAGGTGATGGCAGAACGGCAGAACAATATCTGCAGGTCGCACCAACGTGGCAGTTCAATTGGTACCGAGTTGGCCCCGCGGTTGGTAAAACTGCCGAGGATCACCCCGGACTGGTGACGCCACTGGACGAGGCTGAACTTGCCGCTGAAAAGAACGCCTCACGCGTGGCCGGTACTGCGCAGAGTCAGGGTGATTTTTTTGCATGAGAGCATCTCAGATATCGGCAACCGTGGCCTTGCGGACTAGGATTCCATATATATGCCACAATACCAGCGCTCCTGCGCCGCGGTAAGGTCGCCAATGTTCGGCGATCACCTCCAATTCTGTTGCGCTTGGGCGGGTTTTTAGCGATTTCAGCAGTTTCATACCTTCTTGCAGCGCGATGTCATTGACTGGCCAGGCATCCAGGTCGGCAAGGGCAAAAAGCCGGTAATTATCAGCTGTCCAACTGCCAATGCCACGTATCCTTGTCAGGCGCGTCTGCACCTCATCACCGGGCAGATTTGCCAGCGCACGAAGGTCCAGTCTTCCGGCTGTGATCTCATTCGCAAGGCCGATCAGATATTCGGCTTTTCGCCGTGACAAACCAACTGTCATCATGATGTCAACTGAACTTTTGGCGATGGCACTCTTATGCGTCAGGTTGACTGCGTCCATCCGGTCCCAGATCGACGCTGCCGCGGCCCGCGAGACTTGTTGCCCGACAATTGCCCGCGCTAGCGTGTCAAAACTGGCAGGAAGTGATCTGTCAGGCGGCGAGCCATATGTTTCAAGTGCCCATGCGACATCCTCATCAAGCTGGGCCAACGCCTTCAAGGCCCCGCCATTGCCATGGCCGGCATCAACAAAAAGCTTTTGATATAATTCACTCATGAATGGAAGCATATCGTGCAATGTCCGTGTGACCAAGACTGGATTCCTGCTTCCACGTGGCTCTCACAGATTTGTGAGGTGACTAACTGTGTAAAAGATTGTTTAGCGGTCATTATCTCCGTACCAACAAAATAAAGGCGAATGTTACATGTGAAGTTGAGACCTTCCTTTGCGATTGTTTCACTAGACTTTGATGCTTTGCGTCATCGGTACCATTGGCTCATAAAATGCAGGCGTGATGCGGGTGCATGAAAGCTTGGCCTGACGGTAATGGGACTTATCATTTTGTCTCATCCGGGAGTTTGTCGGGGATCATCAAGCGCGATTTGTAAATTTTGTCACCGGACCGCACGCTGTTTTTGACTGTTTGCGCTTGAATGGTAGGTAGGGCGGACGAAAATTGGAGCATTTACCACTTGCCGCCTATTCGGTTTTCGCCCGTTTTGGCATTGTCAGACTAGTAATCTGGCCGAATACACAACCGGCGTTGATGATTGCCTGCATCGCCATTGCCTAGATGCTCTCCCTGCCGCGTTCGGTCTGGCGCGCGCGCGTATAAACGCCTTGTTACATCTTTGCTGATTTTCAGTAAAAGAACAGGTGCGCTGGCTCAGGTTCTGGCCTAGTTTGACGATTGCTGAGATTTTTTATCTGAAGGGCGATTTCTTGCCGGTCCCACGTTCCGTCATTGGCGCTTTGCTGAGCGTTTGCACCGTTGGTTTCGGTATTACCACGGGTGTTCTGGTCAAGGAAGTTAGCAGTGAGGCGTCAGTGGTCACGACGCTGTTCTATCGCTTTCTGTTCAGCTTGCCATTGCTGATCGGCTTTGGTCTGCTCACTCGTGGCAGGCAGTTCATGCAGGTCAATCAGAAGAAGACCCTGTTTTTCCGGGTGCTTTTTGGGTTTTCCGGTATCTGTTTTTGGTTTCTGTCCGTGCGGACGATGCCGCTGGGCCAGGCGACAGCCTTGTTTCAGAGTTCAGTCATTTTCGTCACACTGCTCTCGCCCCTGCTACTTGGTGAACGGGTAGGCATCTACCGCTGGTCTGCGGTTTTGACCGGGATGATAGGGGTGATTGTCGTGACCGATCCGTTCTCAGGCGATTTGACGCATTATGCGCTGTTTGGGGTAATGGCAGCGATGTCCGGCGCGGTACTGGCCATTTTGCTGCGGCGGCTGGGTCTTGGCGACGCGCCGGCCAGTGTTGCCATCTGGTATAATCTGATGGGATTTCTGGCGACCAGCTGCGTTGTCACACTATTTCCCGCCAATTTCGTTATCTACAGTGGTACAATTCTTTATCAGTTAATCGCGCTGGGCGTAGTTGCGTCATTCCTACAGATTCTGCTGACCAGTTCCTATCGATATGCCGATGCTGTCGTCATCTCCTCAATGCGGTATCTGCAGATGCCGCTGTCCGGACTTGTCGGCTATTTCATGTTCGCCGAGATTATGACAACGACGGAAATCACCGGCGCGGCCATCATTATTGCCAGCTGTCTCGTGATTGTCTGGCGCGAACTGCTGCGGGGCAGGGCAGCACGGCCCTCGGCGGCGGCTGACAGCTGAACTGGTAAATCTGCTACGGCTCGCCGACAGCGACTTGCCAACAGGTGGCAATCTCTCTTAAAAACCCCCACACGCAATACGGCGCTGGCGCGCCGATGGCTGAACAGGAGAATGATGTGGTGACAAAGATTATTCGGGTAATGGGCGAAACTGACATTGTCGATATTGATGTTGACGCGCATGACGGCGGGGCCAATGCGAAATTGATGGGCCTTGACCTGGCTGACAAGATCAACCTTCTTGGTCACTGGATGGATCAGGACCGTGGCGAAGCCTTGGCCAGCGATCCCGAGCATCTGACGGCGATGACAGCGATCACCGCAGATTTTCTGGCGAATGGCGAGGTAGATGCCGCCTTTGCCAATGGAACCAATTTCATGCTGCTGACGATTCTGCGGGAGAAATGGCCAGTGGGGTCAAAGGCAAAATTCCAGAAAATCGCTGAGCGTGTTGGCGTGCAGCATACCTATCTTGCCGTTGCCTGTGGTCCCGCCAAGGTCGATGACCTGAACGATGTTGATGCGCTCAAGAAAGCTGAAACAAGCCAGCTTGGTCTGGCCTTGGCGAATTTTCGCCGGATGCGCAAACATTTTGCCAACAGCAGCGCTGTACAGACCTTGATAAGGCAGGGCATTTAGCCGTGCCTACTCGGCCAGTTCAGGCAGATTGTCGAAAAACGCAAGTGCGTCGGCATTGGCCAGCGCTTCGGTGTTCTTGACCGGGCGGCCATGAATTATGTCGCGAACTGCCAGTTCAGTGATTTTGCCTGACCGGGTTCGTGGTATGTCGGGAACGGCGATGATCCGTGCCGGGACATGCCGCGGCGTTGCGCCAGACCGGATGGCGGTTTTGATTGCTGCAACAAGATTGGCATCCAGGGCGCTGCCCTCGGCAAGCCGGACAAACAGGATCACCCGCATGTCATTGTCCCATGCCTGACCGACGACAAGCGCCTCGATGATGTCATCGAAAGCCTCGACCTGCCGGTAAATCTCGGCTGTGCCAATCCGCACTCCGCCGGGGTTCAGTGTTGCGTCAGAGCGCCCATGAATAATGATGCCGCTGCGCTCGGTCAGCGTTGCCCAGTCACCATGCCGCCAGATACCAGGAAAATGCTCGAAATAGGCGGCCCTGTATTTGGCATCGCCCGGATCGTTCCAGAATTTGATCGGCATCGATGGGAAGGGGGCAAGACAGCATAGCTCACCCTGTTCGCCTGTTACGGGGGCACCTGACTCATCCAGAACTGCGACGGCCATGCCAAGGCCGCGCACTTGAATTTCACCAGCGACCACCGGCAGTGTGGGGCATCCAAGAACAAAACAGGATATGATATCTGTGCCGCCAGAGATTGAGCAAAGCTGTACGCTTGGGCTGATCGCCTGATAAACGAAATCAAATCCGTCAACCGAGAGTGGTGAGCCGGTTGTCATCACCAGCCGCAGTTTCTGCAGATCGACGTCATCCAATGGCCGGTACCCAGCATTGCGAACTGCATCGATGTATTTTGCTGAAACGCCGAAATGGCTGAGTTGTTCACGCTCGGCAATCTGCCATAGTCTGTCCGGACCCGGATGAAACGGATTGCCCTCGAACAGCACGATCCTTGCGCCCACCATTAGGGTTGAGACCATCCAGTTCCACATCATCCACCCGCAGGTGGTAAAGAAGAACAGAGCATCATCGGGTTTCACATCACTTTGCAGTCGCAGTTCCTTGACATGCTGCAATGTTGTTCCCCCAACGCCATGAACAATGCATTTGGGAGCACCCGTTGTTCCACTGGAAAATAAAATATAGAGCGGGTCATTGAAGCCAACACGAGCGAAGTTCTTTACCGGCGTTGCGGCGGTGAGGGCGTAATCAAAATGTACCGCACCGGCAATAGCCGAAAAATCTGGTTGTGCGTTTAGATAGGGAATGATGACAACAGCTAGCAGCGAGGGTAGCCTGGCGACCAACTCGCTAACAACATTTAGGCGGTCCAATGCGTTGCCAGCATAATGATAGCCATCGCAAGCAAACAACAGTTTTGGTTCGATCTGGCTGAAACGATCGTGGGCACCGCCAATGCCAAAATCAGGTGAACAGCTGGAAAATACGCCGCCAAGCGTCGAAGTCGCCAACATTATGATAATCGCCTCGGCAATGTTCGGCACATAGGCTGCCACCCTGTCCCCGGGGCCGACACCTTTTGTTTGCATCCAGCCGGCGAGCGCCATGACCTTGCTTTTCAATTCGCGGCGTGTCAGTGATATGAAACGGTCATCCTCGCCATATGCCGAAATTGCAGTTTGATCATCAGCCTGCACAAGCATGTTTTCGGCAAAGCACAGCCGCGCATCAGGAAAAAAGCGTGTGCTTAGCATTGTGCCTTCATCAGCAATTTTTCGCGCACCTTTCTCACCAATCACACCTTGCCAATCCCAGAGTGTGTCCCAAAAGGCAGGGCTGTCGTCAATCGACCATTGCCAAAGTTCATGATAGTCACCAGTCCAGCCCTCTTGGTCGTTCAGCTTTGCTGCTACCATGGTGGCAAAAGCGAAGAGATTACTTTCTCTTACCTGCTGCTCGGTTGGCTGCCAGAGAATTCTCGCGTCTGACCTGGTCGATATGGCGGGAGTGCGCTTCATGAATTTTGCCTCGCGTTGGCTGGAGCTGTCGGTTCCGCTCGCGAACAGCCGGCTAGAATGAAAAATGAAGTGTTGCCAGCATAGGGGTTGGCAGGCAGCGCGACAATAAATTTCAAACGTACTTAGTGGATGTAAAGTAACGTTTACACTGTTTCACTTCTATTGTTGTCACTTCTAAACTATTCTGAGAGTCGGCTTGGTATGTTGCTTTTGGTCGCAAATCAGATAAATGGTTTGTTATCCGTCAGAGTTCGTATAACAACCTCCTAATATTTACTCTTGATTGGCTGCAGATACGGGACAATGTCCGCTTAGATGGAATATTTTTCTAACGGAGCGCTAACCAAGATGACAGGATATAGATGACAGAACAACAGCCTGCGGTATGGATAGATATGGTGATTGAATCTTTATGATGTATACACAAAGCATGGAAATGATAAACAGTTAGGTAAAGGCCTGTAAGCCTAATTACCGTTAAACGTATTGGAACTAGCGAAGCGCCAATGGATCGCAGAATCGGATAATGACCCAGTATTCCAGTTGGAACTGTTTGATGATAACAAACACTAAATTATTTTCTCGATCTTGGTGCGTGATGGCAGCGGTGCTCTGCAGGCGTGTTTTCTTAATATGCTGGTCATCAAGGATGCAATTCAGACAACGCATAAGTCGGTAAGAGTCTGTTCTGAATAGGCTTCAGAAACCATCTACTGGCATATTGAACTGAAGGCATCTTCGGGGCAACAGCTTTCCTGATCATTGACCAGTTTTGCTTAGATGGCTTAGGTGATCTTTGGTGATTATCTCGACAGGGCAAGGGTCGATTATGCTGAAGCCGGGTAGACCGACGTCTGAGGGTTTTTGTTGTAATTTCCGCCATGCTGACTAGTTATAAGAAAAGAGTGTGACAACACGACTGGATTGCGTCTGCTGTGCCCCATATCGACATCACACACCTGAGGAATGGCTACTCAACTTCTATTTTAACGAGCAAGATAAATGACATATGACTATGATCTGATTGTGATTGGCGCTGGTTCTGGCGGGGTACGTGCCGCGCGCATTTCGGCAGGCCATGGCGCAAAGGTGGTGGTAATTGAGGGTGACCGGCCGGGAGGCACTTGTGTCATTCGGGGCTGTGTGCCCAAAAAGCTTTTGATGTATGGCTCTGCGTTTTCTGCCGATGCTGAGGATGCCCGTGGTTTTGGTTGGGATGTCGGGGTTGAGGGTCATAATTGGTCAAATATGATTGCCGCGAAAAATTCCGAGCTTGCTAGGTTGGAAGGCATTTACCGATCACTTCTGAAAAATGCAGGTGCCGTATTAATTGATGGATTTGCAACTGTAATCGGCCCTAACCACGTCACCGTCAATGGCACGGAACTCACTGCTGAACGAATTTTGATCGCAGTCGGTGGAACGCCTCAATTGCTTGAGGTTCCTGGAATGGCAGAACATGCTATCACCTCAAATGAAGCGCTCGACCTTGAAACATTTCCTGAAGAGATTGTGATCTATGGCAGCGGTTACATCGCGCTTGAGTTTGCTGGGATTTTCAACGGGTTTGGCGCGAAAACGCATCTTGTCTATCGCAGTGATCTGCCGCTACGTGGCTTTGATGCAGATATCCGCAGCGAGATAGCCACAGCCCTTGAGGGGCGTGGCGTTATTCTGCATCCCGAAACGACAATCTCGGCGATTGCAGGTAATGGTGATGAAAAACAGATCAGCCTCAGCGATGGGACGGTGATCACCGCCAGTCAGGTGATGGCAGCGACCGGGCGGAGCCCAAATACAGCCGGATTGGGGCTGGCCGAGACCGGTGTCACCATGGGAGGGCGCGGCGAAGTGATTGTCGACGAAAATTCGCGTACGTCGGTGCCGTCAATTTTTGCGGTTGGTGATGTCACGGACCGGATCAATCTGACGCCGGTTGCGATTGCTGAGGGGCACGCTTTTGCAGACAGAACCTATGGCGTCATGAACCGGATTGCCAGCCACGACAATGTTGCCTCTGCCGTTTTCAGCCAGCCTCCAATTGCCTCTGTTGGCCTAAACGAGGCCGAGGCAGACGAGAGATATGCTGGAATAACGGTGTTTGAGAGTCGCTTCCGGGCGATGAAAAATATCATCTCGGGCCGCGCGGAGAGGAGCTATATGAAGATGGTTGTGGAGTCTGCTTCAGACAGGGTTGTTGGAGTTCATATGATAGGGCCTGACAGTGGTGAAATCATGCAGGGAATTGCGATTGCCGTCAAAATGGGTGCGACCAAGGCAGATTTTGATGCAACCGTTGGAATCCACCCTACTGCAGCAGAGGAATTTGTGACCATGCGTTCACCGCGCTAGTAACACTCCCTCTGTGTTTTGTCTTTGTGTGAATTTTGTTGAAAAAGCAGGGAATTTGACCATTATAAGCCGGCTGGTCAGGGTGCAACGGCAGGGTTCTGTCCAGAAGTTTTTGTCACTATGCATGGATCAAGGGTGAATTTGGATGACTTGGCAGCCATATAGCTGGCGTGACCGGCCTATTCTACAGGTGCCGGAATACCCGAATAAAGATAAGGTTACAGCTGTTGAGACAAAGCTGGCGGCGATGCCACCATTGGTGTTTGCCGGCGAAGCACAACGCCTGCGCGACCAGTTGGGCGCTGTGGCGGAGGGCAAGGCCTTTTTGCTGCAGGGCGGTGACTGTGCAGAGAGTTTTGCCGAATTTTCCGCCAACAACATTCGCGATAGTTTTCGTGTGTTATTACAGATGGCGGTCATACTAACCTTTGGCGCAGCGATGCCAGTAGTAAAGATTGGCCGGCTTGCGGGACAGTTTGCCAAGCCACGCTCTGCGCCGACCGAGATGATTGATGGGATTGAGTTGCCAAGCTATCGCGGAGATATGGTCAACGCCATGGGGTTTAGTTGTGATGAACGCACTCCCGATCCCAAGCGCTTGCTTCGTGTTTATGAGCAGTCCTCGGCAACGCTCAACCTACTGCGAGCCTTTGCCCAAGGTGGCCTTGCCGATTTGACCAAGGCACATAGCTGGGTTGTAGGTTTTCTTCGCGATACGCCCGAGGCAGCCCGCTTTGAAGAGTTGGCAGGCCGCATTCAGGAAAGCCTCGAATTCATGCGTGCCTGTGGTGTGACTTCGGAAACGGCGCGCCCGCTTGCAGAAACCGATTTCTATACCAGCCATGAGGCGCTGCTGCTTAATTATGAAGAGGCGCTGACGCGGCGTGACACGATAACTGATGAGCAAGGCTGGTATGCGACTTCGGCACACATGATCTGGATCGGGGACAGAACGCGCCAGCCAGTTGGAGCTCATGTCGAATATATGAAGGGCATTGCTAATCCGATCGGGTTGAAATGTGGCCCCTCGCTGGAACCTGATGAGTTGATACGTCTGATTGATATGTTGAATCCAGACAATATTCCAGGCCGCCTGACGCTTATTGCACGCATGGGCGCTGATAAGGTGCGGGATGGACTGCCACCATTGGTCAACGCGGTTAAGAAATCAGGAGCAAAGGTTGTCTGGTGTTGTGATCCGATGCATGGCAATACGATCAAAGCAAGCACCGGATTCAAAACGCGTCGTGTCGACGACATCATGGCCGAAGTGTGTGGTTTCTTTGACGTTCATGACGAAATTGGCACCCATCCTGGTGGTGTGCATTTCGAGATGACCGGCCAGAACGTCACCGAATGCGTCGGTGGTGTTGTCGATGTAACCGAAGCGCGCCTTGGCGATCGCTATCATACACATTGTGATCCGCGACTGAATGGTGGGCAGGCACTGGAACTGGCATTCCTGATCGCCGATTTGCTAAAGAAACGTCGGGATACCGGGCTTTCACTATCCGAAGCCGTCTAAAAGGCCGAAGCCAATGGTTTATGGGTGATGACAACCTGTTGCTTTGTAACGCCCCTAGAGGAACGCAATCATGTCAGATTTTGTCAGCAAAGGTCCTTCGCCGGAAGTTCAACCGAGCCTGACCGACACCTATTTCCGTAACACCCGTACTATCGTTCAAGAATATGGCGATGTGGAGGTTATCTATGCTATCTTCATGCGCCGTCCGGTAACATTTGCTGGCAGGCTGGCTTTTGACTGGTTGCAGGTAATGGCCAGCTCACGCGGTGCAAGAATCAAGATCGATATGGCCTATTCAGAAGGCGCCTGGGTTGGTGCCGGTGAGCCGATGTGCTACATTACTGGGCCTTTTTCTGTTCTTGTTGATCTTGAAACAATCCTGTTACAAAGGCTTGGAGCAGCGTGCGTTGCTGCCTACAATGCTTATAACATGTGTGTTGAACTACCAAAGGTCTCGTTTCTGGCGATGGACGCGCGGCATTGTGCCGGCTCTGAAATGGCAGAATTGATGGCCTATGGAGCATCTGTCGGATCTGCGAAAGCACGGTCAAAGACTGGCGCAATTGGTTTTATAGGCTGCGCGGCTGACGCGACGGCACATTTCTTTGGTAGGGAACGCGGTACTGGTACAATGCCGCATGCGTTGATCGGCTACGCCGGTTCGACAGTGCGAGCGGCAGAAATGTTTCATCAAACAGTACCCGATGCACCATTGACCGTTCTGGTTGATTATTTCGGCCAGGAAATCACCGACGCGCTGGCGGTGGCTCGGCGCTTTCCGGAACTGGCGGCCGAGGGTCGCCTTGCGGTTCGTCTGGACACACATGGCGGCCGCTTTGTCGAGGGGTTGGATACGCAGTCCTCCTACGCGGTTCTGGAACGCAGCGTGCCGCAGGCCATTCGTGGGTATCGAAATGACTCTGAACTGAAGTCGCTGATGGGAACAGGGGTCAGCGCCGCCGCAGTCTGGCACATGCGTGAAAAGCTGGATGAGAACGGCTTTGACAAGGTGCGCATTGTCGCCTCAAGTGGGTTTGGCCCAGATAAATGTCGGGTTTTCGCCTTTGCCAACGCGCCGGTTGATGTGATTGGAACCGGATCATTCCTGCCACAGATTTGGTCGGAAACCTATGCGACAGCCGATGTTATTTCCTATGACGGCCGGTCCATGGTAAAGGCTGGTCGAGAATTTCTGATCCGAAAATAGATCGTAGACATATGCACCCACCTCTTTCCATCGCGCTTGCGCAGTTGAACCCACATCTTGGCAATGTCCGGGGCAATCTGGAAAGGCTGGTCGCCGCCCGCGCTAAGGCGGCAGAGAATGGTGCCGTGATGATCGTGACGCCAGAGATGTATCTGGCTGGCTATCCCTGTGACGATCTGGTTCTGCGAAGTGATTTCATGGATGAGGTGGCAGCCGCCATCGACGAGTTGACAACACTGACCGAAGACGGTGGTCCAGCGATTATCGTCGGCGCGCCCCATGCAGAAGGCGGGGTTATCTATAATAGTGTTTTTGTGCTTGATGGTGGCACGCTTCTTGGTCGGCGTGACAAGGTCAATTTGCCGAACTACGGCGTTTTTGATGACAAGCGGAATTTTGTCGCTGGCGCGATGCCTGGCCCGATCATGGTTCGTGGCCTGCGGCTTGGCCTTCCAGTCTGCGAGGATATATGGACGCCTGATGTGATCGAATGTCTGGTGGAGTCGGGGGCGCAGATGATCATCGCGCTGAACGCGTCCCCTTTTGAAACAGGCAAAACAGACCAGCGGATGCTGCACGCCGTCGCGCGTGCCGTCGAGGCCGAACTGCCGGTTGTCTATGTGAATATGATCGGGGGTCAGGATGAGCTTGTCTATGATGGTGGCTCGTTTGCCATCAACAAGGGCGGCAAGCTGGCCTGCCACCTGCCGAGCTTTTCCGAGTCAGTCACTCTTGTCGAGGTGACAGACCAGTTAGGCAGCTTAAGCTTGACCGGTCAGATTACGCCACCTGATGAGGGTACAAAAGCGCTCTATCGCGGCTTGATGCTTGGCATTCGCGACTATGTTGAGAAGAATGGATTTCCTGGCGTTGCCCTCGGCCTGTCGGGGGGCATTGACTCGGCATTGGTGGCGGCCATTGCGGCAGATGCCGTCGGTCCTGAAAAGGTCCACGCGGTGATGATGCCGTCACCCTATACCAGTCAGGAAAGCCTCGATGACGCCGCTGATCTGGCGGCGCGCTATGGCATTCCGCTTGACACGATCAATATTGGCCCTGCCATGGGGGCATTGGATACCATGTTAGCCAGTCAGTTTGCTGGCACCGAGGCAGGCATTGCCGAGGAAAACATCCAGTCTCGTCTGCGCGGTCTTGTTCTGATGGCTCTTTCCAACAAACATGGCCCGATGGTTCTAGCGACCGGTAACAAATCCGAATATGCCGCGGGCTATTCGACCCTCTATGGCGATATGTGTGGTGGGTTTGCGCCGCTTAAGGATGTCTGGAAAATTCAGGTTTTCGACCTCTGCCGCTGGCGCAACCAGAATCTGCCGCGTGGCGCCGCTGGCCCCGCTGGCGAGGTGATACCGCCACGGATCATCGACAAGCCTCCCTCGGCAGAGCTGCGTCCGGATCAAAAGGACACGGACTCACTCCCGCCCTATGAGCGTCTTGATGCCATCATGATGGCAATCTGCGAGGAAATGTCGGATATTGAGACGATAATCGCGCGCGGCTATGACCGGGAAGAGGTGGCGCGTGCCAGCCAGCTGTTGTTCCGCGCCGAATACAAGCGCTTCCAGGCAGCGCCCGGGCCGAAAATGACACCACTCGCCTTTGGTCGGGATCGCCGCCTGCCTCTAACCTCAGGGTTTAACCCGCTGCATTTATCAGGCAGTAAGGAGTCCTCATGAGCCAGATTAAGGTTCGCTTTGCCCCTAGCCCTACAGGCAATCTGCATGTTGGCAACCTGCGCACGGCGCTGATCAATTTCCTTTTTGCCCGCAAGGCAGGTGGCCAGTTCATGCTGCGCATTGACGATACCGATACCGAACGGTCAACCGCCGCCTTTGAAGAGGGCATCCGGGCTGATCTGCAATGGATGGGGATGGCCTGGGATGTTGAGGACAGACAGTCGGAAAGACTGGACCGTTATGATGCGGCACTGGCGCAATTGCGAGCTGACGGCCGCGCCTATGCTTGTTATGAGACGCCCGAAGAATTGGCTCTGAAACGCAAAGCACAGCTCTCAGCTGGACGTCCGCCTGTTTACGACAGGGCTGCAATAAACCTCACAGCAGAGCAGATAGCCGCCTTTGAGGACGAAGGTCGCCAGCCGCATTGGCGGTTCCGGTTGGAGGATGCGGAGGTGTGCTGGCATGACATTGTGCGTGGCGATGTAGCCCATCGTATGTCCAGCCTTTCTGATCCAGTGCTGATGCGGGAAGATGGACGGGTCATCTATACGCTAGCATCGGTTGTTGACGACATTGACCATGGTATCAGCCACATTCTGCGTGGCGAGGATCATGTAACAAACTCCGCTGCCCAGATCCAGCTCTTTGAGGCGTTGGGCGCACAGGCACCGACGATGGGCCATATTGCGTTGATTGCTGGCGCTGATGGTGAGGGGCTGTCAAAGCGTCTTGGCAGCCTGTCGATCGCGGAATTGCGCAAAAATGACACTGAGGCGATGGCGATAGCTAGCCTACTGGCGCGCATCGGCACCTCTGATCCGGTGGTGCCTACAGCTAACATGGCAACGGTCATTGATGGTTTTGATATCACGCGTTTTGGCCGCGCGACGGCAAAATTTGACCCGGGTGAGCTGGCGCAGGTGAACGTAAAAGTTGTTCAGGAATTGCCCTTTGCGACAGTGGCTGAGCGTTTGGAAGCAGCGGGTGTTGGGGGTGGTGAGCCTTTCTGGGTAGCGGTTCGTGACAATCTGTCATGTGTTGGCCAGGCTGTTGAGTGGTGGCGGATCTGCACTCAACCAATCACGCCGATAATCGATAGCCCTGTAGTAACCAATGCCGCGGCGGATCTGTTCCCCGATGGTGAAATTGAGGCTTCGTTATGGAAGAAATGGACGAAGGTGGTCGCTGGCGTCTCTGGTGCTAAGGGCAAGGGGCTATTCATGCCTCTTCGTCTAGCTTTGACCGGCCGCAAAACTGGGCCAGAGATAGCACCACTGCTTGCTTTCATGGGTCGTGAGCGAGTCTTGGCGCGATTGCGAGGAGAAACCGCATGACCAACAAGCCTGAACTTCGCCTCCATAACACGCTAAGTGGCGCCAAAGAGTTGTTCGTTCCGCTTGATCCAGCACATATACGCGTCTACGCGTGCGGACCAACGGTTTATGACCGTATCCACATAGGCAATGCCCGGCCAATTGTTGTTTTTGACGTTTTGGTGCGTTTACTGCGGCATCTCTATCCTCGTGTTACCTATGTTCGTAACATTACAGATGTGGATGACAAGATCATCAACAGAGCGCATTTGCACGGAATTGACATTGACCAACTTTGCGCCGATACGATTGCAAATTTCCATGATGATATTACAGCGCTTGGGTCGCTGCCGCCCGATCATGAGCCGCGGGCTACTGAATTTATCTCTGATATGATCCGAATGATTTCGCATCTGATTGAAAAGAGACATGCCTATGTTACGCAGGGACATGTGTTGTTTTCTGTGGCGACGATGCCTGCCTATGGTAAATTGTCGGGGCGTTTGCTGGAGGATATGATCGCTGGTGCGAGGGTCGAGGTCGCGCCTTACAAACGCGATCCAGCCGACTTCGTTCTGTGGAAGCCGAGCGATGATGATCAGCCTGGATGGGACAATCCCTTTGCAGCGGTCAAGGGGCGCCCTGGCTGGCATATTGAATGCTCAGCGATGGCGCGTCATTATCTGGGTGAGACATTTGACATTCATGCCGGTGGCATTGATCTGGTGTTTCCGCACCACGAAAATGAAATCGCCCAGTCATGCTGTGCACATGATACTGACATCATGGCTAAATATTGGTTGCATAACGGTTTTGTCACGATGGGTGATGAGAAAATGTCAAAATCGCTTGGAAATCTTGTGACGGCCAGTGATGCGATCAAAACGCACCGCGGTGAGACCGTCCGTGCGAGCCTTCTGGCGGCGCATTATCGCGCGCCAGCGGCATTGCCTAACAGCGCAATGGTGGAAGCACGCAAGGTCCTTGACCGGCTATACCGAGCGGTCGGTAATGCGGCTCCCGACCTGACCGCAGTTGACGCTGATTTTATCTCGGCGTTATGCGATGACCTTAATACACCTGCAGCGATGGCCCGCCTTCATAAATTGGCAGGGGCGGCGAACAAAGGCGATGGGGATGCAGCGACCGCGCTGAAGACCAATGCGGGTCTGCTTGGGCTTCTTGGCCAAACGGGCGATGACTGGGCACAGGTTGCAAATGATGGGATAGATGACGTCGTCATCGACGCGTTGATTGCCGACCGCAATAAAGCCCGTTGTGATCGAGATTTTGTTACTGCCGATGCCATCCGTGATGAATTGGCGGCAGATGGGATTATACTTGAGGACGGACCCAATGGGACGATTTGGCGGCGCGCCTAGCCAGACGGCGTCAATTTTGCTAACCAAACCCTGGGGCGGCAGTTTGACGACCCGGTAGAGAAAGCTTGAAAATGATTGGTGAAAAGATCTGGCTGTTTGATACAACCCTGCGCGATGGCGGCCAGATGCGCGGAGTTGATTTCACACATGCTGACAAATTGGCGATTGCAACCGCGCTGGACGAGCTAGGGATGGATTATGTCGAGGGCGGCTGGCCTGGCGCAAACCCCACGGATGACGCTTTTTTTGCCGCGCCTCCTGCCCTGAAGAATGCAAAAATGGTTGCCTTTGGCATGACTAGGCGTGGGGGGCGTAGCACGGCTAATGACCCTGGCCTGAATGCGGTGATTGATGCTGAGGTTCCGGCAACCTGTCTTGTTGGAAAGACGTGGGATTTTCATGTCGAGACAGCGATCAAGACAACGCTAGCGGAAAACCTAGAAATGATCGAACAGTCTGTTGCCGCTGCTAAACAGCGGGGCCGTGAGTCGATGTTTGACTGCGAGCATTTTTTTGACGGGTTCAAAAATAATGAAAAATATGCGCTATCCTGTGCGGAGGCGGCGTTTGATGGAGGCGCGGCATGGGTTGTTCTGTGCGATACTAATGGCGGCGCGATGCCAGATGAAGTGTTCGAAATTGTTGCAGCTGTCCGCGCTCATCTTCCCGAAGCTAATCTTGGCATTCATTGCCATAATGATGCAGGTGTCGCTGTGGCCAATTCGATGGCTGCAGTTGCCGCAGGCGCCCGACAGGTTCAAGGCACCATCAATGGCATTGGCGAGCGATGCGGCAACGCCGACCTGATTACATTGATCCCAAATTTGATGCTGAAATCGGAGTACAGCACGTCAATTAGCGAAGAGGATCTACCGCGCTTGATGACGCTGTCACGAATGCTGGATGAACGACTCAACAGAGCGCCCAATGCCCACGCTCCCTATGTTGGTGAGGCCGCTTTTGCCCATAAGGGGGGCTTGCACGCCTCAGCAGCGCAGAAGGATCCTAGAACCTATGAGCATATTCCGCCGGAAAAGGTTGGCAATAAACGTCAGTATCTGGTTTCAGACCAGGCAGGCAAGTCAAACATGCTGGCTCGCTTTGCCGAGCTCGGCATTGAAATAGCTGCCGATGACGTGCGGATCGAAAATTTGATCCAGCTTGTTAAGGAACGTGAATTTGAAGGTTGGTCATTTGACTCAGCCGAAGCCAGTTTTGAATTAATGGCCCGCCGCGCACTTGGTGATTTGCCAGATTATTTTTCTATAGGCCGATTTCGAGTGATGGATGAGCGACGCTTCAATGAAAGGGGCGATCTTGTTGTTGAATCAGAGGCTACCACGACGATTTCTGTTGGCAGCAAATCCTATCATGAGGCGGCAATCGGTAACGGTCCAGTCAATGCAGTCGATACCGCTATGCGCAAGGCTTTGATTGCAGCCTATCCTAACCTCGAAGATGTTGAGCTAGTTGACTATAAAGTGCGGATTTTAGATGCCCGTGACGGCAAATCAGGCACCGGTGCGATCACAAGAGTGTTGATCGAATTCAGGGTACCAGGAGGCCCAGTCTGGCGGACTGTTGGCCTCTCAACAAATATCATTGACGCTTCTGTTGCCGCGCTTGGTGATGGCATGATATGGAAACTCCAACATGACAGCGTACCTCGCCCAAAAGTTGCGGAATAAAGTGAACAACACGTCAGACTATGTGCCCCCCATCGTCATTCTGGTACGCCCGCAAATGGCCGAAAATATTGGCGCTACAGCACGTGCCATGATGAATTGTGGTTTGAATGATCTGCGGATTGTTGCGCCGCGCGATGGCTGGCCGAATCCTGTCGCCGTTCCGATGGCCGCTGGTGCTTCGCAAATCATTGAAAACGCGACGCTTTATGATGACATCGCCGCCGCAGCACATAACGTAAACTTCCTTGTCGCAGCGTCGGCGCGCCGGCGCGACATGCTAATGCGAGAGACAGATCCACGGGCCGCGGCTGACGAAATTCTGGCGCATAAGGGCAAGGCAGCGCTACTGTTCGGCCCGGAGGCATCGGGCCTCGACAATGATGAAGTTGTGCAGGCGGACGTGCTTGTCACAGCGCCACTTAACCCAAACTATCCTTCACTCAATCTGGCGCAGGCTGTTTTACTTCTTGCGTGGGAATGGCGCGTGGCGATGCTACTAGCAACAGCTGATACCACATCAATCACCAATTTGTCGTCAGCGACTGTGCTGGCCCCTATTAAAGAACGAAATTTCCTCTTTCAACGGCTTGAGGCCGAACTTGATGCCGGCGGTTTCTTCCTGTCGGCAGAAATGGCCCCTGTGGTTAAGCGGAATATTCGAGCGATGTTCAACCGAGCTGCACTATCAAGCCAAGAGATTAGTACCCTACATGGTGTCATTCAAGCACTGACGAAACGCCGTGAAAACGGGGATAAAGCGGGTTGACAATAACCTAATGGGTGCTTAGTTTCCGGCATTCTCGGGAACGTGGATTGCACCAGCGGGGTGCGGTGCCGGTGATGGCAACAGCTTAAACCCTACCGGGACATTATTGAAGGAGCCAATTATGG
>CAJWKB010000011.1 GCA_913042065.1 uncultured Alphaproteobacteria bacterium
GATGCCGACATTAGGTTTCAACTCGGTACTGATACCGAGAACATCATTTTGGTCCTCGCCAGCGCCAGCGGCGGCGTGAGCCAAATTGGAGCATGATAATTTACCCCTATCAGAGTCAGGGGAGTCGGTCATCGCTGCGATATCGTCAAGATAGTGGCGTCGGCTGTCCTGACTTCGCCTGCGAACCCGGTCTTGGATCTCTAGAATACGGTCATTGAGCTTGGCCATGTCTTTTCGTCCTCCTTGAGCTAAAATGGCCCTTATTGCGGTGTGTGTTTCACGTTAGTCCGTGATGATTTCTAGGGGCGTTTTATCCTGTTTCAACAGCGCGTGAACCGGAAGCCGCGGGTCGATCCTGGCAGCTTTGAGAGTTGCTTGCTTCTCGATGCCATTCACAAGCAGGATCAGCAGTTTTGATTGTAGGATCATGGCAAGGTTCATCGAGATACGTGGCAATGATGGAAATCCCTTCGCCTGGGTTTCTAAAATCATCGGTGGAGCGTCGGCTCTTAGTGACACCTCGCCCACCATGTCGGGAAACAGCGAGGCAAAATGACCGTCAACACCCATGCCAAGCAGCATGACATCGAATGGCCGTCTGATATCGCCCGCTGCATTGTCGATTGCCAGTGGAATGAAGGTTGCCGCCGCCACAGCGCCACACAACAAATGATCATGCACTAATTTCTGATTGCTATGTTGATGATCGGCAGGAACTAGCCTGTCATCAACAAGGGTAATCGTCACGTGCGACCAATCTACAATGCCCTCATGCGCGCTAGATGTCAGAGCCGTGAAAATGCTGACTGGGCTGGTACCACCACAAACGACAAGACTTGCTTGCCCTTTTGTGACGATGGCTTCAATTAATTGGTGAGCAATTTGATCAGCGATCATCTTTACCAATCCTCATGCGGGTCGATCCACGAGCGACCATCAGCCTGGAGAAAATCATCTGTCGGCCCCATAGAACCTGCCTTGTATGGCACCGGTGTCCGGGTTTTTGCCAGCGCCAGAATCGGGTCAATGAACTCCCAGGCGGCAAGCACCTCATCGACCCGCATGAATAGAGTCTGATTGCCACGCGCGGTGTCCATCAAAAGCCGTTCATAGGCGTCGGGCAGACGTTCCTCGAAGGTCTCGTCAAAGCTCAGGTTGAGATCTGATGAGAATAGTCGCATGCCACCAGGGCCGGGTTGCTTCGATGTCATCTGCAGCCGCAGACCCTCACTTGGCTGCAGCCTGATGATCAGGCGGTTTGGCTGTCCCAGAATTGTACCATCCCGGGAATTAGAAAAAATATCATGCGGTCGGTCCTTGAAGGTGATAATGATTTCAGAGGCGCGCTGCCTTAGCTTCTTGCCCGTCCTGATATAGAACGGCACACCTGCCCAACGCCAATTATCAATCGCTAGCTTCATCGCAACAAAGGTTTCCGTGGTTGAAGAGGTGCCTAGCTCTTCTGCATAATTCTCATATTGACCAAGCATCAGCGAATCCGCACCAAGGGGGCGCAGGGCGCGCAGGACACGCAGTTTCTCATCACGGACCTGATTAGCGTTGAAATGGGCCGGTGGCTCCATTGCGACAAGACAGACAAGCTGCAACAAATGGTTCTGCACCATGTCACGGATCGCTCCATATTGATCGTAATAGGATGCACGGCCACCAATGCCGACGGTCTCCGCTACAGTGATCTGCACATGATCAATATGGTTATTATCCCATAGCGATTCGAAAATCACATTGGCAAAACGAAGCGCCATCAGATTTTGAACGGTCTCCTTGCCGAGATAATGGTCAATCCGGTAAATTTGACTTTCCGAAAAGACCATCGCTAGCTCATCATTGATTTTTTGTGATGACTCGCCACTGTTGCCAAGAGGTTTCTCCACGACAAGCCGCGCCTGTTCGGTTGCAAGCCCGACTGCTTTTAGTATCAGCACAGCCGAACTAAACAGGCTTGGCGCGATCGCCAGGTAATAGATTGTTGGCCTGTCTGCAGACTGCTTTTTCGCAATCTTTTCTGCTAGTGATGCCGCGCCATCACCATTTGACAGATCAAGGTTCACGATCTGGATAATCTTCAGGAACGACTCCCATTTCCCCGCTGTCGCACGCCGAACAGCAAATGCGCTCTCGCAAAAAGGCCGCAACTTTTCAGCGAATTCCGTGAGAGTCAGCGTGGCGCGCGACGTTGCAAAAAGCCGGTACTCATCGGTGAGTTGGCCATCGAGGTAGCGCCAGAAAAAGGCGGGAAAAATCTTGCGAAGTGACAGATCGCCCGTTCCACCGATAATGACATAGTCACTGGGTGGCAGGGATGCTGTTGGGGGGAGAGACGCCGACATTTTAATCTTGTCCTGTTATCTTCGTTGGTGGCCATTCAACTAATTTGTTGTGGCCTGGACCATTTAGCCCAATAGTTGATTCCATCGATGCACTGGAGCTGGATTAGTTACTATGGTCACAGACCAGGCATCGACTGTCCGATAAAGCGTACCGTAAAGCCGCATCACCGCCCTCTGAGGATCATGGGTGGTACTGCGAATGTCATAGCTTAAATCATAGTGCATGCCTACGTTGACGGCTAGTGCAGCCCTGCCAAAAACAAAGTGAATTAATCGTTTTCAGCACTTTTTGGCTTTAATTTGTCACTTCCCGTTCCGTTTCTGACGGAATAGGTTCACTTAGCGATAGACGTAGATGGGGCTGCTCCAACACAGGGTCCCATCTTCTTGCGTCAGGCGAATGAAAATCGGATTGTCGCCAGCTGACTTTAGGTTGATATGCCGGGTAAATTTAAGTGTCTTGTTAGGATTTCTATCCGGTAGGCGAAATAGTTTCAAATAGCGCGGCAGATTTCCACTATTGTCGAAAATTTCATCCTCATAGCCAATATCCTCTATTGGGATGCCAGCTTTGATGAGGGGTGTTTCGAGTTTCAAGGTACCCCGATAGGGGTCGGCAAGCGTCATCTCGATCCCGCCAATATTGCCTGTTGTAAGTGCCCGCCAGTTCAGCTCGGTTGCACAGGGCTGGTTAAGTGTCTTGTCCTTGTTGAAGAAATTGATTGCTGTGGCTGATATCACCTCATTGTCCGACAAAAAGGCCGATCCGTCCCAAATTACTTGGCGGAATCGGCCCCGATATTCGGCGCCTTCCCAGATCACTCGGATGCGACTGCCAAGCTCTTCCGCCTGGTAGGGTCGGATCGTTTCAACTCGGTCAAGCCCGTTGAAAATATCTACTCTCTCGATGGGTGCGCTTGTCTGGATTTCAACTGTTAGCGAAGCATCGCCTTCCAACAGATGAACAATATCTCCCATCTGGGCCAGGCGGGTCGCATATCCATCGTAATGGCCGTGGCGGGGGTCATCATGATACAACATTCCATCCCGAGAGAAATGCGCCGTGACAGTGATCAAGGGGCGTCCATGCTCGCCGCCTGTCGTCGCGTAATGGTGGCGCTTTCGAATGCAGTCAAGAATGCCGTCACGGGTGAGCGTGTTGGTTAGAAAGCAGGTAAGCCCGCCCACAGCGCCAAACAGCGCTGCACCGGGGTAGCTGGCACCGGGTCGGCCCTTATGACCATCAGAATTGGCTACAATCCCGACGCGATAGCCAAGCCGAAACGCATCCTGGACAAGCCATTCGAAGGTGCCCCAACTTGAATGGATTTCCATGGATTTCTCGAAACGGCTATCATGGGCAAGCTCGATATCGGCGTATCTGCCGCCACAATGCGCGAAGACAACAACGTCGTCCTCGCCATTTTCAGCGAAGGCGGTAAACAGTTCCGTTGCGGAGTTGCAGTCGGTGTCGATGTCTGAATGGTCGCTGACAAGTGCATGTGATGACCGACGAATGGTTCTGCCCTCGGAGGCAAAATAGACATTTCGATCGCCACCAAGGCCGGTGTTGCCCGACCATTCGTAGCCCGGAATAGTAACGAATTCGCCGTCCCTATTAAACCTAGCGCATAATTCATCGAGATTTTGCCAGAAATCCTTGGTGATCTGAAAATCATTTCCTTGATGGCCGGTTACATCAACGAAGGCGCGGTCGCGGGCAAATCTAAAATATTCTTCGGCGGATCCAGTGCCGATGGTCTCTTCCGATTGACCGTGAATGTCACCCCAGAAATGCCGTGACATCGGATTTTCCTCAATCCGGATTGGGTTGGTAGAAAAAACCAGGACACCGCTTTCATCGTGAAAATCAATGGCCAAATTACCCGGCTCATGCGCCACTAGATTGTCAATGCCGCCAGCAAATTCACCAAGTTCTAAGCACACAGTTTCTGGCAATCCAGCAAGCGGCAGACTAGCCCTAGTATGAAATGTCACGTTGCACTGATTAGAGGGGTTGCCCCATTTGTCCTCACCTTTGATTCTAATCGAGAAAATTTCACCAACGGCCCTAATTGTCGGGCCAATCGCGATATATCTCTGCGGTGCGCCAGGAACAATTTTGATCGTTGGCTGTATAGGAACAGGTTGGTAGCAATAGGTTGCGATCGGATCGATCAATGTGTGAAATTCATAGCTTTCCTCACAAAATGTCTGAAGCCGCATCCCTAGCGATCCGCCTGATCGATCGCCAAAAGTGATTCTGATCTGGTCACCTTTTTTGAGGAATCCACGTACTACCTTGACGGTTAACGTTCTGTCCCATGGACGCACATTGCCTTTTGGATCGTAATGGTGGGTCAACACGGCATTGTTCGATGCAGTGACGGTGGTGTAATTTGGACCCGCTGGATTTTCGAATTGTGGCCGTGTCTGGTCACTAGCAAACCGGAAACAGACGCGCAGCGATCCAGAGTCGTCAATCCCAAACTTGCCGGCGGTATAGGTTAGTGTAAAGGTTTGATAGCTGCCCGCTTCGAAAGCACCTGAGGGTGAGATCTTAACATCGCCCAATTCTTGGGCTGGGACAGGAAAGCTGTTGGGAGAACTCGTTGTGCCGCCAGTGCCACCTACAGCATGAATGTCATCTCGGCTTCCGAGTGGTGTTTCGCTCATATCAACGCTCTATTCCTTTATCTTCACAGACCAGCAAGGGCCTGCTCTCAAATGCCCCAGACCGTGGTTTGCCAGATATGCACGAAAGACGATAGCAGTCATCTCGCGAAGGACAAGGGTAACCCCAGATAAAAGAATTAAGCCAGATTTAGGTTTTGAGAAAAATTGTTGCAGGCAATTTGTGAAAGGTCAGGTGTCCCACTTGCGTTTTAGTGGTTGAGGTAAGAGTCCCTAATAGGGCGAGCCCGGTTGACATATCGCCTAGCAAATTTTGCCGGTGCAATTTTTGGATATGTCTCTAAATTGGTGAAATACAGCCCAAACAGTACCAAAAACGCCCGATAATCATTTTGACTAAAATAACATTTATCCAGTTAAGAACGGTAAATCAGACGCCAATGCCAAGAAATGTGGGCCTCAGAAACCAGTCAAGGTCGGGTGTGTCAATTGAGAACCGAATTATGAACGACCCTGAACACTGCTAAAGATTTATATGACAATCAACAGCGAGACCGGATCATTGATCGGCAGCGCTGTAAACCATCAGCCAAGGTCAAACAGGCTGGTGCCAAACCCGGTCAAACCTTTGACAGGGCTGCCAGCAAACGCGGTAATGGATACTATCAGCATGGCAAAGAAGCCCATCCATGGGGTTCTGGTCGTATGTTGCATTGGGAAAAACGGTAGGCATCAATTCCAATTTAGACAATCTATTTGCGTCGTAACGTTCTATCTCTTGATGTTTGGCTAGATGTTGGACAAGATTGAATCTGTGTTTCGCCATAATCCCAAACTCGTAGACGCTTAGGTGCCAAGATCATGCATCCACTTATCACTACCCGCCACATCGAGGATTATCAGCGTGATGGTGCCGTGCTGATCAAAGGCCTTTTTGCCGAATATATTGATCTTGTCCGTGATGGCATAGAGGCGAATATGCGGTCCCCCGGCCCATATGCAGCAGAAAATCTGAAACCGGGCGAATCGGGGCGGTTCTTTGATGATTATTGCAACTGGCAACGTATCAATCAGTTCCGGGACGTGATCCACCTGTCACCTGCTGCGGAGGTCGCGGCTGATCTGATGGGATCTCAGACAGTGCAGATTTTTCATGATCATGTGCTTGTGAAGGAGCCAGGAACGTCAAAGCCAACGCCATGGCACCAGGACAGCCCCTATTATTTTGTCGAGGGCCAACAGACGGTGAGTTTCTGGTCGCCTGTTGATCCTGTCAGTGATGCCTCGCTTCGCTGTGTTGCTGGCTCGCACCTATGGGGGCGCCCAGTGTTGCCGGTGCGCTGGTTAGCAGAGGATCAATTCTATCCTGATGAGGACAGCTACATGCCGGTCCCTGACCCCGACGCAGAAGCGATGGAAATCCGCGAATGGGCGATGGAGCCCGGTGATGCGGTAGCATTCGATTTTTGTGTTCTGCATGGTGCCCGTGGAAATGAGAGCACGCAGCGTCGGCGCGCCTTTTCGTTGCGGTTTGTGGGTGATGATGCCCGTTATGTTGAAAGACCGGGACGTACCTCACCTCCGTTTCCCGGGCATGGGATGACGCCAGGGCAAAGACTTCGGGATGATTGGTTCCCCATTGTCTTCCAGCGAGACGTGTGAGCGAAATGATTTATTTTCAGAAACATGTGATTTTTTGACAAAAAACCCTTTGTTTGAGAAAACTGATTTGACTCGTGGTAGGTTTTCTTGAAAGGTTTATAGGCCGAAAGTGGATAAGCGTTAAACGAAAGTCTACCTCAAATTTGTTTCTACCGCTCAACGGTCAGTCTGTGTTTTAGGAGATAATAATCATGAATGTGGCACTTGCCCCACGTCCAGCAAATGAGGAATTAAGAGCTCAAACAGTTATGAAAACTGGGCTCATTGATGCGCCAAACCCTGACTTATTTCAAATATATTGCGATTTGGCTAAGGATATAACGGGTTTTGAAACCGCGAGTTTTAGTTTGTACGACGGTGAAATGAAATGCTCGATTGCACAAGCTGGTGGGGACAACTTTGAAGTTGGAGCAAAGTCAGAGAGGCACGAATTCAATGTCTGTTCATATGTGTTGTTAGATACTGAGCCTCTTTTGATGGAGGATATGTGTCAAGATCCTACTTGGAAAGATCACCCCCACCTCGAGGGGTTAGACAAGGGCCCTGGATACGCAGGATTTCCCGTCATCAACAGCGAAAATTTTGCTCTTGGAACGCTGTGTATGATGAACATGTCTGGCCCGAAAAAACTCTCTGTAGAACAGATTGAGCAGGTAAAGAAAATTACCCGAAGTATAGCGCATATGCTTGACTTGCAGATTAAGCAGAAAGAGTTGACGTCGGAGAGAATGTTGGACGCCCTATCACATTTTCAAAAAGTTGATCCAAGTTTTGGTCTCACAGACTTCAAAATGTACGTATCTCTGTGTGCTGAATTGGGTGTCTCTAACGCAGATGCTGGGGGTATTATCAAGGTTGGCTTAGCAGAAGATGTTGGAGAAGGTCGTGTCCAGTTAACTGAACTTGGCAGGAGGCTGCAATTTGATATGAACCTCCAACAAAAGGCCATGAAGAGGATCAAAATGGACGGTGGCGAAGCCGATGCTTTGCTAGATGAAATGTTTGCGGAGATTGAATAGTCATGTACGCGAAAATTTTTAATTTCAAATTTAACGGTGTTGCCGAAGCCAAAGTGGCTGCTTCTTTCATCTCGGATGCTTTTGGCAAATTGATTGTTGCCAACAACATGCGCTCGCTAAATATATCGATTGGTAAGTGTGGCAGTCTGTCAATCCAAACAAAGTTCGAAACAGGCGACGATCTTAAATTGTTTGAGATCAAGGCCAATGAGGTGTTTATGGACCTTAAGCAAACCTTTGTTTACAAGGAAGATACATACGCTGGAGTCTATATTTTTAATTATGAAGCAGAGGCCATTAAGGCGGAGGTCGTGGCCGGATAGTCTCCATGGGGTCTTATTGCTGGATTGGTAAACTGAAGGGCAACATCAATCGGTGTTGCCTTTTTTGGTGATCGGAAATTACGACTACGCCATCAGGTTTTATGAGGTAGGCTGCAGTGCGGACGCAAGTTGTGATTATTGGTGCTGGGCCGGCTGGGTTACTGCTGGGCCGGCTTCTTGATCTTTCCGGCATCGACAATGTGCTGCTCGAGCGCCAGACTCGTGAGCATGTTCTTGCTCGCATCCGCGCTGGTATTCTGGAACAGACAACGGTTGATCTCCTGAAGTTTGCCAAGGCGGGTGACAGATTGACCATTGAAGGAATTCCACATTATGCCGTGCAGCTGGCCTTTGACTATAAATCTGTCGCTATAGATTTACCGTGCAATACTGGCGGCAAGGTGGTCACCGCCTATGGCCAGACCGAGGTTACCCGTGATTTATGTGATGTGCGCGAGGCTGCGGGTAGGCAGACGATCTATCAGGCAGATGCTGTGCAGTTGTTCGATTTCAACTCGGACAACCCTTATGTCACTTACCGCAAGGATGGAGTGGATCAACGTATCGATTGCGATTTGATCGCTGGTTGTGATGGCTATCATGGCGCAAGCCGTGCTGCGGTACCGGAAGCAGCAATCACTACCTATGAAAAGCTTTACCCTTTCGGTTGGCTCGGTGTTCTGGCAAATACGGCGCCTGTTGCCTCGGAGGTTGTGTATGCAAACGCCGAACGTGGCTTCGCGTTATGCTCGATGCGGTCGATGACACGGAGTCGCTATTACATCCAATGCTCTGCCGATGACCGAGTTGAGAACTGGAGTGATGAGGCGTTCTGGGACGAGCTGCGCATGCGCCTGCCGCCAGCGATGGCGGAAACATTGCAAACGGGACCATCACTTGAGAAAAGTATCGCGCCGCTGCGCAGTTTTGTTGCTGAACCGATGGTTTTTGGTCGACTGCTGCTAGCCGGTGATGCGGCGCATGTAGTGCCGCCTACTGGAGCCAAAGGGCTCAATCTTGCGGCTTCTGATATTTATTATTTGCATAAGGCAATGCAGTCCTTTTTTGCTGATGATGACATCGCAGCATTGCCTCATTATTCTAGGGTTGCTCTGGATAGGGTTTGGAAAAGTGAGCGGTTTTCCTGGTGGTTGACCAATCTGACGCACCGCTTCTCTGATGACAGGTTTGAACAGAAGATGAAAGAAGCCGAGCTTGCCTACGTTACGACCTCTGAAGTGGGACGGCAGATGGTTGCCGAAAATTATGTCGGCTTGCCATTATGAATTCTTTCACTTGGCTTCGTGTCCTTTTCCACGCCCTAATTTCTGGTTTCGCTGAAACATTCGGCCTGTTTGTAGGGCATTTTCACCTAGCTTCTGCTGCACCTGATCCATCGCCGCCTCTAGTTTGTTCTGCCTGTCGTTGAAACCACCCTCAATATCCAGAAGGGATGGTGCTTCCGGCACGCCCAGCTGGTCCACGCCAAAACCGATCAGCCGGAATGACCGCCTGGGTTTGACCTCGGCAAGTAGTAGTTTGCGCGCTGCAGAAAACAGCAGGTGCGCCTTGTCAGTTCTGCTCTGCAGGCTCTGGCTGCGCGTCAAGATTTGGTGATCCGGACGCTTCAGCTTAAGTGTGATCCGCCCGCCGGCAATTTCCGCATTTTTCAGGCGCGCAGAGACCTTCAGGCAGAGCACTTCGAGCTCAGCTTCGAGCTCGGAAAATGTACCAAGATCGGCATGAAAAGTGGTTTCGCTGGAAATGCTCTTGGCAATCCTTTCGGTTGTTACCGGACGGGTGTCTATCCCGGTGGCGAGATTTTGAATCTGCTTTGCCTGCTTGCCAAGAATAGCGGTGAGCTGTCTGATGTCGGCCTCAACAAGATCACCGCAGGTGCCGTATCCGGCCGCATTCAGCCGGCCTGCGGCTGACTTGCCCAGACCGAACAGTACGGATACGGGTTGCGGCGCGAGCCAGCTTTTGGCTTCGAGCTGGCCAACGGCAAAAAAACCGTCGGGCTTGTCCCTGTCCGACGCCATTTTCGCCAGCGATTTGGTTGGCGCAAGCCCGATGGAAACGGTAATGCCGATCTCTTCGCGAATCTGTGTCTGCATGCGAACCAGAGCCACCGCCGGGCTGCACCCATGCAGCGCCTCGGTCCCAGCGAGGTCGAGAAAGGCCTCGTCAATTGAGATAGGTTGGACGAGCGGTGTCAATTCCAGCATTTTCTGTCGAATCTGCCGGCTGATTTTCACGTAATGCGCCATCCGTGGTCTGATCACGATGGCGTCAGGACACCGTCTCAGCGCAGTCCAGGTCGGCATTGCCGAGCGCACGCCATATTGGCGCGCACGGTAACAGGCAGCGGCAACAACACCGCGTTCCCGCCCGCCAACAATCACCGGCCTGTCAGCCAGCTGCGGATTGTCGCGTTTTTCCACCGAGGCATAAAAGGCGTCACAATCGACATGGGCAATGCACAGGTCAAACAGCTCTGCATGCCACCGCACATCCTCACCATGGCAATGTGGACATGATGTGGGCGGGTCCTCGCCGCCGACAAAGCCGTTGCTGCCACAGCGCCTGCACAGCATTGGATAGGATGAGACCGGCATGCCATGCGCCTCCTTGCGCGCCTGAAAGTCTATGGTGCCATCAGCAAACAGACAAGACCGGATGGTGGTGGGCGGACAGGTGAGGCTGGTATAGCAGGGGCAGACGGGTGATCAGACCCCGGCCATGAAGCTGGCCGCCTCGCGCACCCGCGCTGCATTGTCGCTGGCAATGCTGCCATCTGCCATATAGACCGAATTTTCAAAGCCGACGCGCACCTTGCCGCCCGCGGCGATCGCTGCCTTCAGACACGCGGCCTCTTCGGTTGCAAAGGCGCAGATGGCCCAGTCGCTGTCGATGCCGGCCTGTTTCAATTCTGCCAGAAAGGGAGGCAATAACCCGGGGTAGCTGATCCGCCCGGTGTAGTGGCCGATGACAAACAGACACCAGATGCCCTGTCTTTCGAGTTCTGTCACATCCAGCAATTTTGCCAGCAAAGCAACATCCTCTGGGCCGTAGCATATATGTTGAAGCTGGATTCCGGCTTCCAATGTCCAGTTGTAGAACGCAATATCTTCTGGCTTTGGCACGCCATTCGGGATCATTTCCCGAACGCCAACGGATGCTCCCTGCGGGACCACCGCCCGGACAATGTCGCGCATGTCACCTGGACGATATTTGCCGACAGTTTCCGTCGTCATCTGCAGATGCATGTCTGGCACGGCGCGCTGCAGTTCGGCAATCGCTTCATGATACAGCCCCGCATCAAGAATGTGACCACCATCAGTGTCACGGACATGATAATGGATAGCGCCGGCTCCGGCATCGGCGCAGTCACGCGCAACAGCGGCGATCTCGCCGGCATCAAGCGGCACCTGTGGGTGGTCGGCCTTTACTTTGCGGGCGCCATTGGGGGCAACCATGATCGGTGGTAGGGTTAATGATGGGGTGCTGGGCATGATTTTGATCTACCCGGCGGCAATGGATTTTTTGGGGTCATAGAACGGGATCGGAACAATGGTCGCCCGGTGCTGTTGTTCCTGACCGGACATAATAACTTCAACCTCCTGGCCGATGTCGCTCATTCCGGTCTCGATCATGCAGAGCGCGATGTTCTTTTTGAGACGTGGTGAATGGATTGCCGATGTCACCTTGCCGACCTGCCGTCCATTGACGGACAATGGCCAAAATTCATTGTTTGGCGATGTCAGCGGCTCTCCCTCAATCACAATGCCGATCTGGATGCGGCCAATGCCCTCGGCCTTGATCTGGCGCAGCGCGGCCTTGGCAACGAAATCCGCGTCCATCTCGAGATCGACGAGCCGGTCAAGGCGCAGTTCGAACGGATTTGTCTCGATATCCATGTCGGCGTGATAGGACAGCATACCACCCTCGATCCTGCGGATTGATGAGGTGTGGCCTGGGCGCAGATCATAATCGGCCCCGGCTGTCATGATGATTTCCCACAGTTCCGTGCCGCGTGATCCGTCGCGCAAAAAGATCTCATAGCCAAGTTCGCTGGACCAGCCCGTGCGTGACACCACGAGGGGGATGCCATCCAACTCAGTTTCGGCAAACCAGTAATATTTCAATTCAGCGATGGCATCACCGAATACCCGGCGGATGATTTCACGTGAATTCGGCCCCTGAAGCTGCAGGGGCGAGACATCAGGTTCACGGATTTTCACATCCATTCCGGCATTGGCGGCAAGCCCCCTTGCCCAGAGCAGGACGTCGCTGTCACCGATGGAAATCCAGAAATGATCGTCAGCCAGTTTCAGCAAAACCGGATCATTGATGATGCCGCCATGCTGATCGGTGATCAGGATATATTTGGCCTGACCAACGGCCATGTTCGTCAGATTGCGCGGCGTCATATATTGAACGAAACGCGCAGCATCAGGGCCGGTGACTTCAACCTGCCGCTCAACCGCGACATCGCACAGGATGGCGGTCCTTGTCAGGTTCCAGAAATTTTCCACCGGGTCGCCAAAATCGCGCGGGATATACATGTGGTTATAAACTGAATAGCCCGCAGCGCCCCATTTCTCAGTTGCCGCGAAGAAGGGTGACCGGCGGATCTGGGTGCCGAATCCTGCGGATGCGATCTTGGAAGTCGGCTTTGGTGAGGCTGGTACTGAGTTCATCCGATTAAACTTTCACTGGGGTAAGTCGCTGTCCGGCAGTCTGCGGGACCGCAACTGAGTTATTCATATAGGTACGAATGTTTCAATCGACCAACCTGTCACAGTTCTCGAAAGAAAATGTTTCAAAGCTGCCACATCATGGCGGATTTGGTCTTTTGGCTCGTCCGCTTTGCGGCACCGATGTATGAATGCGCCATGTTTCCGTGCGGAATGCCGGAACATCACGGTGCCAAAACCAGAAAATCTGTCGACATTCACTTTTTGTTCCTGACTTTTATGGAGAGTTGGTTTTAATGTCCCGGTCCTTTCGGAACTGACAAAGGACATTTTAATGACCACCTCTTACCTACAAATTCCAACCGATCTTAACGCCCCGCCAGCTGGCTCGGGGCTCTTTGACACGCCTGTCCCAGCCATGATCGCCTTATGTCTGGGGCCTGATCTAACTGTGACAATCGGGATTGGGAGTTGATCCGCTCGATCCGTGATGATTACATGATCAGGGCCTGCCCATGGCATTATGGCCACGGGCATCCGGCCTGATCTGAAAATTGAAGGAGCAATTGATGGCCCATGGTGATATGCAGCAACCGCAGTTGATTGAGGAGGTTTGTGACAGTGACGGTGTCCTGCGCCTGACGCTGAATGATCCGGCAACGCGCAACTCCCTTTCGGAGGCGATGCTGGCCGCGCTTGCCGGCACATTGGCGGCGGCACGCGACAATCCCGCGGTTCGGGTGATTGTTCTGGCCGCCAACGGCCCGGTATTCTGTGCCGGCCATAATCTGAAGGAGATGACGGCCGCTCGCACTGCTCCGGACAATGCTGCCGACAGGGGCCGAGCCTATTTCAGCCGCGTTCTGAAAAGCTGTTCGGCTGTCATGCAGTCAATCCCCGCGCATCCAAAGCCGGTGATCGCCGAGGTGGCGGGAACAGCGACCGCTGCCGGCTGTCAGTTGGTGGCAAGCTGCGATCTTGCGATTGCCGCCGACACGGCACAATTTGCAACGCCGGGTGTCAATATCGGTCTGTTCTGTTCAACGCCGATGGTGGCGCTGTCGCGCAATGTTGCCGCCAAACACGCGATGGAGATGCTGTTGACGGGCGATATGTGTCCGGCTCCCAAAGCGGTCGAGATCGGCTTGCTCAACCGCTGTGTGGCGCTTCCGGACCTCACTGGCGAGGTGATGGAACTTGCCCGCAGGATTGCCACGAAATCAACGGTAACCCTCGCCTATGGCAAGCCGACCTTTTATCGCCAGGCGGAAATGACCCTACCCGAAGCGTACGATTTCGCCACTGAAATCATGGTCAACAACATGCTGGCCAATGATGCCGAGGAGGGCATCAATGCATTCATCGAGAAACGTCCAGCCATATGGAAGGACAGCTAGGCAGCCGTTATTCAAGACCATTCAGAAACGTCGTGATATCATCGGCGTAGGCGTTTGTGCTGTCGCGGACGACCATGAAACAGGGCCGCTGGAAATCGGGTACGCCGTCAAGGGCAAACAGGCTCCTTCTGTCAATTTCCGGTGCAACGAGGCGGTGCGGCAGATAGGCTGATCCTCTATGCTGGCGCAGATGGGCAAGCGCCCAGCTGGCATTGTTGAAGCTGATCTTCGCGGTGTCGGCATCTGCATAGGCGGCGGTATGCTCGCGTTCAAAATCCGGACCGGCCTCGACATAGATGTAACCGGGATCATGCCGGGTCGGGCGGTTGGGCTCGGTGCCGACTAGACACAGCCGGTCAGCGCTGAGGGTGTGGAGCATCTGGCCAGCCTGCCCCGGCGGAGGGGCAAAGGTGAAGGCAACATCAACAAGCCCGTTGGCCAGCCATTGGGTGATGCGGCCGTCATCGCCCTGCCAGACGGACAGGGCAATCGAGGGGCGGGTCCGGCGCAATGACTCGAAGAAAAGGGTTCCATACCCCGCCCATAAATCTGCATGTACGCCGATATTGCAGATGGCGTCGATTCCAGGTGGCAGCGACGTTTCCTGTTTTGCCTGGAGCCAGAGTTGAGTCATTGCCTCGGCATAGCGCCGGAGCTTGATTCCAGCGGCGGTGAGGGTCGCGCCATTTTTCTGCCGCAGGACGAGTGTCTGGCCAAGCTCGGCCTCAAGGGTCTGCAGGCGTGATGTCACGGTTGACTGGGTCACATTCATCGCGGTTGACGCCCGCACAAGAGACCCGGTTTTGACGATCGCAAGGAAGGTCTGCAGGGCAACCAGATTCATCCACACTCATCCTTTCGCCAAAGTAAATTCGAATTTCCAGAATATTATATGAAGAAAATTTTGATTTTCAAATATGAAATCTACTGTAATCTCAAATCAATCGTCTGGGGAGACAAGCATGACAGACAGTAATGCCAAGGGCATTTCAACGGTCGATGCCGCCGGCATCAGGACTTATTCAATGCTGATCAATGGCCAATGGTCGCGGGCGGCGGACGGCGGGTTGTTCGACAGTGTCAATCCGGCGACGGGTGCGGTGTGGTCCCGAGTTCCCGAAGCGACGGCTGAGGATGTTGACGGCGCTGTCAGGGCGGCACATGCCGCGCTTTACAACGGTCCATGGGGCAGGATGACTGCCACTGAGCGCGGCCATTGTCTGCGCAGATTGGGAGATTTGCTTGCCGCACATTCCCAGACGCTTGGTGAGGTGGAAACCACCGATACGGGTAAGATGCTCAAAGAAACGCGGTGGCAGGCAAAATACATTGCTGAATATCTGTATTTCTATGCCGGTGCCGCCGACAAGGTTTCCGGTGAAACGCTGCCAATCGACAAGCCGGATATGTTTGTCTTTACTGACAGGGAGCCGCTGGGCGTGATTGCAGGGATCGTGCCATGGAATTCCCAGCTGTTTTTGAGCGCTGTCAAGATCGGGCCGGCGCTCGCTGCTGGCAACACAATTGTATTGAAAGCCTCGGAACATGCCTCGGCGGCCATGCTCGAATTTGGAGGATTGATTGCCGAGGCTGGCATTCCAGACGGTGTGGTCAATATCGTCACCGGCCATGGTGACCCATGTGGCAGGGTGCTGACCTCACACCCCCTCGTCGCCCGCATTTCCTTTACCGGCGGCCCTGTTTCGGCGCAGCATGTAATCCAGAATTCGGCGCAGAATTTTGCCGAGGTGTCGCTTGAACTGGGTGGAAAATCGCCTTTCATCGTGTTTGAGGATGCGGATATCGAGAGTGCGGTCAACGGGTCCATCGGTGGTATCTTCGCCGCCTCCGGGCAGAGCTGCGTTGCGGGGTCGCGGGTCTATCTGCAGGAGGCTGTCGCAGATGAGTTCCTGCAGCGGATGATTGAAATTGTCAGCAAAATCCGGATCGGTGATCCGCTCACCGAGGCGACCGAAATGGGGCCGCTCTGCACGCCAGCCCAGCTTGCCACGGTTGAGAGCGAGGTTGCGCATGCGGTTAGCGAGGGTGGTAGGCTGCTGTGCGGTGGCAATCGTGTTGCCGGGTTGGACGGCTATTTCTTCGAGCCAACCATCATCGAATGTCCAAGCCAGTCGCTGCGGATCGTCGATACCGAGCTGTTTGGCCCGGTGCTGTCGGTGATCAGGTTTAAGACCGAGGAAGACGTGATTGCGCTGGCAAATGACACCAGACATGGGTTGGCCGCCGGCATTTTCACCCGTGACTCTGCCCGTTCGCTGCGCGTTGCCAAAGCGGTGCGGGCCGGTATTGTTTGGGTGAATACCTATCGCGCCATTTCTCCCATCGCAGAATTTGGTGGCACCAAGACATCGGGCTATGGGCGTGAAAGCGGCTTTCAGGCAATCTATGATTACACGCGGCCAAAGACCGTGTGGATGAATACATCCAGCACACCGTTGGCGAGCCAGTTTGCACCACGCTGACAGTAAGGGAGGGCAGATCATGAAATTTCACCTTGCGGTCAATCTGGAGAGGATAAATGACGCCACCGACATGATGGCGGTGCAAAAACATACGCTGGAAATGGTGCAGATGGCTGATCGCGCGGGGTTTGAAATCGCCTGGGCAGCTGAACATCATGCGTTGGAAATGACGATTGCTCCAAACCCGTTTCAACTGCTCACCTGGTGGGCCGACCACACTGACAGCATTCGTCTCGGATCTGGTGTTGCCAATGCTGCCTACTGGCATCCAATCAATATCGCGGGTGAGGCGGCGATGGTGGATTTGATCTCCGGCGGACGTCTTGAATTCGGTCTTGGCTCGGGTGCCTATCAGCGCGAATTTGACCGGATGCACCCCGGCCTCGACCAGAAGGACAGCTATCGCTACATGCAGGAGATGCTGCCGCTTGTGCGTCAGCTCTGGCAGGGTGATGTGGCGCATGAGGGCGAGTTCTGGCAGTTTCCAGCGGCAACATCCTGTCCGAAACCGGTGCAAGAGGAAGTGCCATTCTGGGTTGCGGCACGATCACCCATTACCTTTGACTATGCAGTCGCCAATAACTGCAACATCATGAGCTGGCCGCTGACGCTGCCGATGTCTGAGGCTGAGACATACCGCCGAAATCTTGATGAGGCCATCGCCAAGGCAGACAATGGGTGGGCAGGAACCTTTGCCATGATGCGCCATACGGCTGTCTATGCAAATGCTGCCGACCGCAGCGCCGCGGTTGCTGCCATCCGCAATGTGCTGGCGCAATTTGGCAATCTGATGATGAAACGGGGCACGGTTGATAACGGATTTCCCGAACCGATCCCTTTTGCCGCGCTTGAGGGCAATGTCCGGGTTGATCCCGACATGCTGGAGGAAAATTTGATGTTTGGATCGCCCGAGCAGGTGATCGCCAAATTACAGGATTATCAGAGGCTGGGGGTCGACGCCTTTATCTATTATGCGTCGATGGGCCTTGGGATGGATGAACAGAAACGCTCAATGGAGCTATTCTGCAGGGAAGTCATGCCTGCCTTTCAGTGAGAAGGCGGGGATTTGAGGGGATGTCAGCTGAATGGATGAGGCTGCGATGACAGGGCAAGGTGATGGCAAATGTGAGGGGACAGCCTATTCATGGCATCCTGCCCGTGACTGCGGTGCCGATGCCAGAGTGCCTGATGCCGGGGTGATTGTCCTTATCCATGGGCTTGGCCTAACGCGGGCCACATGGGCTGGGCAGATTGTAGCGTTGAGCCAGCATCACGATGTTCTTGCCTACGACCTTGCCGGACATGGCGAGTCTGATTTGCCATCTGGCACACCGGGTTTGACTCTATATAGCGCCCAACTGCGCCACCTGCTTGACAGGCTGGGCATCGGAGAATGCCATCTGGTCGGCTTTTCACTTGGCGGCATGATCAACCGCCGGTTTGCGATGGATCACCCGGACAGGGTTCTCTCATTAGTGATCCTGAACTCACCCCATGAACGATCGCCGGAGGCGCAGGCACTTGTTGAAAAACGCGCCACGGACACAGAAGGAGGCGGCCCGGGGGCCACGATTGATGAGACGTTGGCGCGCTGGTTCACGCCAGCCTTCCTCACTGAACGCCCTGATGTAGTTGCAGTTATCCGCGATTGGGTTCTGGCGAATGATCCGCAAAGTTATGCCGCCTGTCGTGCTGTCCTCGCGCATGGCGTGCGTGAATTGATCAGACCAGAGCCGGCGATCACACATCCGGCTTTGGTTGTCACCTGCGAGAATGACAGCGGCAGCACGCCGGCAATGTCGCATGCCATTGCCAGTGAAATCATCGGGGCGCAGGTCGAGATCATTCCCCGGTTGCAGCATCTGGGCCTCGTTGAGAATCCTGACCTGTTCACAGCATCAATTCTACGGTTTATTGAGGGGCTATCCCCCGGCTGCCAACCCAACCATTCCCCGGCCAATGTCTCTAAGGAAAAATCTCATGAACAAGACTGTTAACAAAATGATCTCAGGTGGGCAGGCAGCTGTAAGGGCGCTGCAGGTTGAAAAGACAGACCATGTGTTTGGCTTGATTGGCTCAGCCACGATGGAAATGTTTGATGCGCTTTATGATGCGGATGACATCAATTTCATTGGTATCCATGATGAACGGACCGGAACGCATATGGCTGATGGATATGCGCGTGCCTCCGGCCGTGCGGGCGTTGTCCTTGCAGGCCAGAATGGTCCCGGGGCGACCAATCTCGTCACCGGTCTTGCCCAGGCGAAAGCAGCCTTCTCGCCGGTGATATCGATTGCTGGTGCGCTGTCGAGTGAGCATCAATATCGCGATGCCTTTCAGGAAGTGGACCAACAGGCGCTGTTTACGCCGGTCACCAAGAAAACCTGGACAGCGCCAAGTGCAGAGCGTGTTCCCGAACTTTTCCGCGAGGCGTTCCGTCTTGCACTGACGCCTCGTATGGGACCGGTACAGCTGAATCTGCCGCGCGACGTGTTAGCGGCGCAGATCACCGCTCCAGATTTTCAAGAACCGCAACATTATAGGACAACTTCGCGGCCTGCAGGCGCTAACTCTGAAATTACTGCTGCGGCAGCTTTGCTGGGTGGTGCAGCGCGGCCAGTAATCGTTGTTGGGGGTGGTATAAAGAATACGGGTGGAGAGGATGCTGCGCTAGCGCTTGCCACAGCAATGAATGCCCCACTTGTTTCAGCGCCGGGTCATGGTGATGCGATTTCCTTTGGCCATCCCCTGAATGCTGGCCAGATGGGCCCAAGGGGCAATGTGGTTGCATCACGACTAGTCCGTGAGGCTGACGTCATTCTCGCATTAGGAACGCGGCTTGGCTTCAATTCTACCTTCTATTCCTATGATAACATTAACCGTGATGCCAAAATCATCCAGATAGAGCTGGAGCCAACTGCCATTGGTCGCTTTTTTCCGATTGAGATTGGGATTTGGGCCGATGCTCCCACCGCAGCCCTGCAGCTGGCCGAGGCTGTTTCGTTGCAGCAGGCACGATCTGCCGTTGACGCCTGGACAGCGCAGTTTCAGGATGATCGCGCGGCCTACCGCGCCCAGCGTGATGCAGATGCGGTGCTTGATACGGCGCTGATCCAACCTTCCGGCCTGTTCAAGACATTGCGTGATGTGTTGCCTGCCGAGGCAGCATTCACCATGGATGCGGGGACTTTGTGTCTGCAGGCCACTGACGCGATGAACTACTGGCACCCAAAATCGCTGTTCACGCCATTGGATTTTGGCCTTGTCGGCTTTTCCTTCTCCTGTGGTCTTGGTGTAAAACTGGCAAATCCGGAACGGCCGGTCATTTCAATGATGGGTGATGGCGGCTTCGGCATGACCATTTCCGAGCTCAGCACAGCTGTGGATCACGGTATCAACACAGTGACCATCGTGATGAACAATCAATGCTGGGGGGCAGAGAAAGCCTATCAGAGAGATTTCTTTAATGGACGCTACATTGGCGCAGATGTCTCTAGCCCGTCCTTTGACGAGGCTGCCGAGCTTTATGGCGCGGTAGGTTTCAAGGTTGATCATTTGGACCAGGTTGGCGACGCTGTTGGTGCGGCCCTTGCTGCCGCCCGCCCGGCGGTCATAGACATATCGGTGGATCCCGCCGCGCTCTACAGTTTCCGGAGAGACAGCTTCAAACATCGGGGGGGGTGATGTTACAGTGATTTCATCAGGGCTTTGACATTGGACGAGAGTGGCACCGCCTTGGTCTCGTTGAATTCTTCATGGTTCTTCTCCACCACATCCAGATCATAGCGATAGTTCACCATCAGCCCGCCGGCCTGTGCCACTGCTTTTGGTGAACGATCGCCTCCATAATTTAGCTGCTCCAAGAAGGCGCCATTGCCTAGGTGAAATCGCGCTACAGGGTCATTTGGCAACCCATCGCGCCGGTCAGACACAGTCAGATATTCGAGGGCAGCGCGTGTGAATTCTGTTTGCAATTTCCCGGCTTCTTCTGACCAGAAGCCTTCGTCTATGTCGGTAAACTTTGAGGCCAGACCGGGTTTGACCGTTTTCATCCATTTCATCAAGCCTAGGACAGGAGACAATGTGACAAAGCGCGACAGGTTTGGCAATTCCTGACGTAACTGGCTAGCAACGCGCTTGATTAGAAAATTACCAAAAGAAATGCCAGCCAAACCACTTTGACAGTTTGAAATAGAATAGAACACAGCAGTAGTTGCCGCATTGGCGGCATCAGCATCACGGTTCAACGCCAGAACATTGTCGATGCGTTGCGGGATGTCGGTCGTAAGGGCCACTTCGACGAAAATCAGCGGCTCATTGGGCATGGCAGGATGAAAAAAAGCGAAACAGCGCCTGTCTTCTGGCGCGAGACGTGCTCTCAAATCCTCCCAAGACGTGATTTCATGGACCGCCTCGTAAGCAATTATTTTTTCGAGAATATTTGCTGGAGTTGACCAGTCTATCGGTTCCAAAACAAGAAAACCGGGGTTGAACCA
>CAJWKB010000012.1 GCA_913042065.1 uncultured Alphaproteobacteria bacterium
GGCGGATTTCCGATGCCGGGCAATATCTATTTAACCTCGCCGAGCCTGATGAAACTATCAAAGTGGCCGCCGAGGCGGTGATGCGCGAGATCATCGGGCGTACCCCAATTCAGACGGCGCTGACCGAGGGCCGACAGGACATTCAAGCGCAGGCGCGCTCACAGCTGCAGGATTTGCTTAACGATTATAAATCCGGCGTGAGGGTGCGCGACGTGCAGCTGCTTGCCGTTGATCCGCCGTCAGATGTGATTGATGCCTTTAACGAGGTGCAACGGGCGCGGCAGGATCGTGACCGGCTGAAGAACGAGGCCGAGGCGTTTCGCAATGATATCGTTCCCCGGGCGCGGGGTGCAGCGGCCAAGCTGATCGCCGAAGCGGAGGCCTATCAGGCTGAGGTGATGAATCGGGCCAAGGGTGACTCGTCACGCTTTGATCAAGTTTACACCGCCTACAAGGCTGATCCCGATGTGACGCGTGAGCGCATCTACATTGAAACAGTTGAGGAAATCTTCACCAATGTTGAGAAGATCATCATCGACGAGAATTCATCAAGTAGCGGCGTCGTGCCATACCTCCCGCTCAAAGAAATGAACAAGACGGCGAGAGGAAACTAAAATGGGATCTATCCGATTATTTGGAATCGCGCTCATCGGTCTGATTATTTTCGGCCTCTATGGGGCACTGTTTACCGTCAACCAGACGCAGCAGGCGCTTGTTTTGCAATTTGGTGAACCGAAACGGACCATCCAGGAACCAGGCCTCGCTTTCAAGCTGCCGTTCATTCAGGACGTCGTTTATTACGAAAAGCGTGTCTTAAGCCTTATTCCGCAGGATGCCGAAGAGGTGATCCTCTCTGATCAGAAACGTCTGCAAGTGGACGCCTATGCCCGCTACCAGATTTCCGACCCGTTGCTTTTCTTTCAGACAGTGCGCAACGAACTCGGAGCAAGAGGGCGACTTGAGGCGATCATCGACTCGTCTGTCCGCAGGGCGCTTGGCCGTGAGACGTTGGCCTCGATCCTTACCGGACAGCGTAATGATATCACACGGTCGATCGGTGATGAGGTGAACGCCTCGGTAGCCTCGCTTGGGATCAAGATTATTGATGTGCGACTGCGCCGCGCTGATTATCCCGAGGCGACCAGTCAGAACATCTTTAATCGGATGAAGTCTGAGCGTGAACGTGAGGCCAAGGAGTTCCGGGCCACGGGTGAGGAAGAGGCGCAGAAGATCCGTGCTGATGCTGAAAAGACCAGAACAGTAATCATTTCCGAGGCCCAGCGTACTGCGCAGGAAACACGCGGTGCCGGTGATGCTCAGGCCATTACGATATATGCCGAAAGCTTTGGTCAGGACGCGGAATTCTTTTCGTTCTACCGCTCGATGGAAGCCTATCGTAACTCTATGAGTAAGGATGGGACCTCGATGGTATTGTCACCTACTAGCAGTTTTTTCCGTTTCTTCAAAGATAAGAACGGAAGCGCGCAAAAATAATCACAACTTTGCCATGATTTGGTCATGGTATTTGTATTCACTTTTGTAACGAAAAGCGGGAACCCCCGCTTCTCGGCTTTCATATGGCAAATCAGGAGACTTTCACCCGATGCTTATGACAATTTCACTGCCTCTCCAGCATGTCAGATCAATCATAGCCCCAGCGTTTGCTAGCTTCTGTTTGATACTTGTGTCAGTCACTGTGGTCGCTGGCGAACGCCCTGACAGCTTTGCCGATCAGGCGGAAAAATTGTCGCCCGCTGTTGTCAACATCTCGACCACAACGATTGTCAGTGATGGGCCATCAAGCGACATGCCGCAGTTTCCGCCGGGTTCACCCTTTGAGGAATTTTTTAAGAACTTTGGCGATAATGACCGTAAGCGTCGGGCGTCCTCACTTGGTTCAGGCTTCATTATTGATAATGAGGGCATTGTCGTAACCAATTATCATGTGATCGAGAACGCCGAGGAAATCACTGTTAGTCTTTCCGATGATCAATCATTCAAGGCCAAGGTGCTTGGCCAGGATCAAAAGACCGATATTGCGGTGCTTAAGATCGACCCGGAAAACGTTGAACTCACCGCTGTCAAATTCGGTGACTCCGACAGCTTGCGGGTCGGTGACTGGGTACTAGCCATCGGCAATCCCTTTGGTCTTGGCGGTACGGTGACAGCTGGCATCGTCTCGGCCCGTGGCCGTGATATAGGCAATGGTCCCTACGATGATTTTATCCAGACTGACGCGTCGATTAACCGTGGTAATTCGGGTGGACCACTGTTCAATCTTGAAGGTGAGGTGATTGGCATCAACACCGCAATTTTCTCGCAATCAGGTGGGTCGGTGGGTATCGGTTTTGCAATTTCATCGAATTTGGCAAAGCGTGTTACCGCTCAACTCGAGGAATTTGGCACTACACGGCGTGGCTGGCTTGGTGTGTTCATTCAGGAAGTCACCCCAGATATCGCGGACTCTCTCGGGCTTGAGAGTGCCGAGGGCGCGCTCGTAAGCTCGGTCAATGAAAAAAGTCCGGCAGATGTGGCGGGGATTGAGCCGGGTGACGTAATTGTTAGCTTTGATGGCAAGACCATTGAGAAGATGCGTGATTTGCCCCGCATCGTCGCCGAGACGGATATTGGTGCCAAGGTTGCGGTCGACTTGTTCCGCGAGGGCAAGTCGATGACCGTTTTGGTCGAACTTGGTGAGTTGGAAAAGGCCGACCTCGTTGGTGTGGCCAAAGAGGATGTCGATAACGACAGAAAGAGCTTCGGTAGTCTTGGCTTCTCGGTCGAGAATTTGACAGGCGATCTGGCAATAGAACTAGGTCTCGATGCTGAACTCACCGGCGTAGTGGTGACTGAGGTGATCGCTCGCAGCCCGGCAGCCGAAAAGGGGCTTGAGCCTGGTGATGTGATTCGTCGTTTCGGCCAGCGCCGCGTTGAAACAGCGGCTGCCTTTGCCGAGGCTGTTGGCAAAGCCAAGGAGTCCGGACGCTCGGGCATCCTAATCCTTGTTGAGCGTGAGGGTAATCAGCGTTTCGTGCAGATTGGATTTGAAGACGAATAGACGTACAGCGTCGCAGGACAAAAGCCAGCAAGGGAAGCCACCGGTTCCCTTTATCTTTGCAATGGCTTTTTGTTTGATCGCTGTTTCCGACTGTCTCCACTCAAACGTTGTGCTAAGCGCGCTTTGCCAGTGAAAATAGTTGTCCTGTCGTAGGCATGCATGAAAAAAGGGTAGGATACGGCGGTTGATATCGATCGTGTATCGATTGCCGCCCGTGAAATATCTTTGTCTTCAAAGGTCACGCCTATCTCAGGTGCCTGTGGTACCGCCACGTTATTTGCCCCGCCGCCAATGGCAACTGCATCGCGGGTCGTAAGTGTATGCACCGAGCAGTAAGAGGCTAGGATTTTACTTGGATTTCCGTTCTAGAAACGATTCTTGAAACCGCCGGTGATCAAATCATTTCTGATGGTCATAGTATTGGCATGGGCGGCAGGCAGCCCCACCCGATAGATTGGGTCTCCAATCGTCTCATCCGTGAGGTCGATCTGACGGGCGGAGGTTGAAAAAATGGGAACATGCTGCATAGTGCGGACTCTGGTTTGTAGGTGGGGCAGGAAGGCACAGGGGGGTCATGACCAAATGCGGTCCGGTAACAGTTTATCAACAGCGCCTGAGTTGTCATCTTTTGATATGCCAAAATGGGGCGCGCGTTATGTGATCATTGTCGGACCCACTGCTTCGGGCAAATCGGCGCTGGCAGTAGCGCTCGCCGAACGTGCTGATGGTGTCATCATCAATGCAGATTCGATGCAGCTTTATGCTGATTTGCAATTGCTGACGGCACGCCCGAATGACGGTGCTCTGCGTCGCGCTCCGCATCAGCTCTATGGTGTGATTGACGGGGCGGAACGCGCATCGGTTGGTACCTGGCTGGCAATGGCGGCAGAGGCGATGGCCGCCGCCCGAGCTGCCGGAAAATTGCCGATTGTCATTGGCGGCACCGGTATGTATATCAATGCTGGCCTCAACGGGCTGGCAACAATTCCTGACGTACCTGTTGATATCCATGCTTCCTGCGTGGCGCAGCTTTCAGAAATGGGCGGTGATGCTTTTCGAGCGGAGCTAGCAAAATTCGACCCAATTGCTGCCGAGCGGTTGTTTGCCGGTGACAGCCAGCGCCTAATACGGGCAATGGGCGTGGTGCGGTCGACGGGAAGGCCGCTGTCCGCCTGGCAAGCCGATCCACATTCTGGCCAATTTGTTGGCACCGCCGTTTCGGTGGCGTTGTTGCCACCCCGTGCCACTCTTTATGACCGGATCAATCAACGGTTTGATGAAATGCTCGCGGCGGGGGCGATCGAAGAAGTGTCCCACCTCGCTTCACGAGGGCTTGATGCCGGCCTGCCAGTGATGAAAGCATTGGGAGTGCGGGAATTGCTGGCGCATCTAACTTGTGAGATAAGCCTGGATCGAGCTGCTGAACTAGCCAAACGCGAGAGCAGGCATTATGCCAAACGCCAGATAACCTGGCTACGAAATAATTTTAAACCAAAAATCCTAATAAATGAGAAATTTTCAGAAAGTTTAAGTGAAAAAATCTTTTCAAATCTAATAAAAAATAGTTGACCTTTCAGCACAAAACTGGCAGATATTCTACTTTGTGGACGTCGCAAAGATGTTTCCTCTTTGTAGATTGTCTTGCCAAAAAGATTATCATGCGGAGATTCTGAAAGCCAATTTGCTAGCGTTTTAAACACAGCAGCCTAGATAAGCCACGGCAAATATTTAACAAAACGGGGTAGGTGGTTGAAATGCCGGATGCTCAGGATTTTTATCTGGTGTCTGTTTCGCGTTGTGCTGTTGCAGACTTTATTTTTTTGGCAATGGTATTGCCGTACAAAAGTCAATATCACGAAAGCAGTCTTTAACTGAAGGATGAGAGACATGCCTAAATCTGCCCCTACTGATGGTTCTGAAAAATTGATGCCTGGTGCCGAAGCGCTTCTCAAAGCGCTTGAGGATGAAGGTGTCGAGGTTGTCTTTGGATATCCGGGTGGGGCTGTCCTGCCAATTTATGACGCGCTGTTCAAGAACAACAAGATTAAGCATATACTCGTCCGTCATGAACAGGCCGCTGTCCACGCGGCCGAGGGCTATGCAAGGTCAACTGGTAAGACGGGTGTTGTGCTAGTTACGTCCGGTCCGGGTGCAACCAATGCGGTGACTGGTCTTACTGACGCTCTTATGGACTCCGTTCCTGTTGTCTGTCTCACCGGCCAGGTACCGACGCATCTGATTGGCAACGATGCTTTTCAGGAAGCTGACACAACTGGGATCACTCGTGCCTGTACAAAGCATAATTATCTGGTTAAGGAGGGAGCAAAACTCCAGGAGACCGTGATCGAGGCGTTTCATGTTGCCGCCTCGGGACGCCCAGGGCCAGTGCTGATTGATCTACCAAAGGACATTCTGATGGCAGAGGTTGCCTATGTGGGTGCGCATGTCCGTCCGCAGGCAGTTGCGCGATATAAGCCGGTGACTGAGCCCTCTGCCGAGAGTATCAAGGCGGCTGTTGCTGCGATGAAGCGCGCCGAGCGGCCCGTTATCTATGGTGGTGGCGGCATCGTAAATTCCGGCCCCCGAGCATCTGAGTTGCTGGCCGAACTGGCGACTCTGACGGGCTGGCCAACGACGCTGACTCTGATGGGGCTTGGCGCACTGCCAGCGTCAGACCCGAATTTTTTGGGAATGCTTGGCATGCACGGCACATATGAGGCCAACCTTGCCATGCATGGCTGCGACCTGATGCTTAATATCGGTGCGCGCTTTGATGACCGCGTAACTGGGCTGATTTCCGGATTTTCACCGAATTCCATTAAGATCCATTGCGATATTGACCCATCATCGGTGAACAAGAATGTGGCTATTGATCTGGCAATCATAGGTGATGCGACGCGCATTCTCGAACTGTTAATTGCCGAGCTAAAAGCGCAAAATTTCAAGCCGCACAGCTCATCACTCGATAAATGGTGGAAACAGATCGATGGCTGGCGCGCGCGTGACTGTCTGAAATTCAGCCAGTCAGGCGCAGTCATCAAGCCGCAGCATGCGATTAAGCGCCTCTGCCAGTTGACTAGTGAGCATGATGTTTATGTTACTACCGAGGTTGGCCAGCATCAGATGTGGGCGGCGCAATATTTTGATTTTCAGAAGCCAAACCGCTGGATGACATCGGGTGGCCTTGGCACCATGGGCTATGGTTTGCCAGCCGCACTGGGCGTTCAGGTGGCGCATCCAGGCTCGCTAGTGATTGATATTGCTGGCGAGGCGTCCTTCATGATGAACATGCAGGAACTGTCAACGCTGGCGCAATATAATCTGCCGGTGAAGATGTTCATCATCAATAATGAATGGATGGGTATGGTCCGCCAGTGGCAAGAATTGATCCATGGTGGTCGCTATTCAGAGTCCTACAGTTCTTCGCTTCCTGATTTCGTCAAGCTCGCCGACACCTTCGGCATGACGGGTCTTGTCGCACAAACGGCCGATGATCTGGATGGTGTGATTACACGGATGCTCGACACTGACGGGCCGGTGATTGCGGATATCCGCGTGGCAAAGGAAGAGAACTGCTTCCCGATGATCCCATCGGGTGCCGCACATAATGACATGCTTCTTGGGCCTGATGATCAGGTAGAAAAGCCAATTTCTGAGGAAGGCATGGTTCTGGTCTAGGACCAGGCAGTGGAAAAGAGATCAAGATGAACAAAACTGACATGATTGAACGTCACATCATCTCTGTTCTAGTAGATAACGAGCCTGGCGTACTGGCACGGGTTATCGGCCTGTTTTCTGGTCGTGGCTACAATATCGAGAGCCTTACAGTTTCTGAGACAGACAAAAACCGCAGCATCTCACGTATTTCGATTGTTACTTCCGGAACGCCGATGGTGATCGAGCAGATCAAGGCCCAGCTTCTGCGCCTTGTTCCAATTCATTCAGTGTGTGATTTGACCGAGTTGGGTGCAGCCATTGACCGCGAACTCGCCCTGGTGAAAATCATTAATTCTGGTGACCAGCGGATCGAAGCGTTGCGCATTGCTGACACTTTCCGTGCAAGAACACTGGACAGCACGCTCAATAGTTTTGTATTTGAGGTGACTGGAAATTCTTCAAAGGTGGCGGCGTTTGTCGATCTGATGCGTTCACTTGGCAAAATCGAGGTGGCAAGGACCGGCGTTTCCGCTATTTCACGAGGAAATCAGATCGATCTGGAGTCCAAGTAGGGCAACAGGCAACTTTGGTTATCATGGCCGCATCCAACATGATAGGAATGCGGCTGTTCATTTCCACGAATTTTTGCTGTTGCGGGCCTATTGGTTTTGATTGCAGTTTTTTCGAGACGCGGACCAAAGATCCCTGCTTTGTCAGGCGAAAGATTAGTTGAGAGGAGAAAATTCAATGCGTGTGTATTATGATCGCGATGCCGATGTCGGCCTGATCAAGAACAAAAAGGTTGTGATTGTCGGGTACGGCAGCCAGGGCCACGCCCATGCGGCTAACCTGAAGGACAGTGGTGTTGCCGCGGTGGCTGTGGCACTTCGGTCAGACTCAAGCAGCCGCCAAAAGGCCAGTGATGCCGGTTTACAGGTCATGGACGTAGCTGACGCTGCTAAGTGGGGAGACGTGATCATGATGCTGACGCCTGATGAATTGCAGGCTGATATCTACTATGCGGAAATCGCGCCCAACATGCGTGCTGGAGCTTCCATTGCTTTTGCCCATGGGCTCAACGTGCATTTCAACCTGATCGAGCCCCGCGGTGATATTGACGTGTTCATGGTAGCCCCAAAGGGTCCAGGTCACACGGTGAGGTCTGAATACGTCCGCGGCGGTGGTGTCCCTTGTTTGCTTGCGGTGCATCAAGACGCATCAGGTAATGCTCACGATGTTGGCCTGTCATATGCTTCAGCAGTCGGTGGGGGGCGTTCAGGAATTATCGAGACAACTTTTAAGGAAGAGTGTGAGACTGATCTATTCGGTGAGCAGGCGGTCCTTTGCGGTGGCCTCGTCGAACTGATCAAAGCAGGTTACGAAACTTTGGTTGAGGCGGGCTATGCGCCGGAAATGGCCTATTTTGAGTGTCTGCACGAAGTTAAGTTGATCGTTGATCTTATCTATGAGGGTGGTATTGCGAACATGAACTACTCGATCTCAAACACAGCTGAATATGGTGAATATGTCACTGGCCCTAGAATCATAACCCCAGATACTAAGACGGAGATGAAACGAGTTCTTGACGACATTCAGTCCGGCCGTTTTACCCGCGACTGGATGCTGGAAAACCGGGTGCACCAGACAAGCTTCAAAGCGACGCGCCGGCGTAATTCTGAGCATCCAATTGAACAGGTAGGTGAGCAGTTACGTGGCATGATGCCATGGATTGGCGCCAACCGTCTGGTGGACAAGGCAAAGAACTAGCTTTTGCCTTATTTATCATCTAAACCTAAACAACTTGCGCAAAGGGCCGTTGTTCTTTGTGCTGTCTTTGGGCCATATTGGTATCAAAGAACATCCTAAAGCGGGGAGTTACAACATGCTTGGTGCTGTCCTTGGTATGTTTTCGGCCGACATCGGTATTGACCTTGGAACTGCGAATACACTGGTTTATGTAAAGGGCCGAGGTGTTGTTCTTGATGAGCCATCTGTTGTGGCTATGGCGGAGGTTCGTGGTAAGACCCAGGTGCTTGCTGTTGGCGAAGAAGCCAAGGTCATGCTCGGAAAAACGCCCGGGAACATTCGCGCGATTCGGCCAATGGCAGATGGGGTCATTGCTGATTTTGAGGTCGCTGAGGAGATGATCAAGCATTTTATCCGCAAGGTGAATGGGCGTTTGTCAATCTCAAGCCCACAGGTAATCATCTGTGTGCCTTCGGGTTCGACGGCAGTTGAACGCCGTGCAATTCAGGAGTCAGCCGAGGCCGCAGGTGCACGCCGCGTATTCTTGATTGAGGAGCCAATGGCTGCCGCCATTGGCGCGTCACTGCCCGTGACTGAGCCATCTGGCTCTATGGTTGTCGATATTGGGGGTGGTACTACTGAGGTTGCAATTCTGTCGCTTGGCAACATCGTTTTTGCTCATTCAGTGCGTGTTGGCGGTGATAAGATCGACGAAGCCATTATCGCTTACATGCGTCGAACGCACAATTTGCTGATCGGTGAGGCAAGTGCCGAGCGGATCAAAAAAAATATTGGCATTGCGCGTAAGCCGGAAAAGAGCTCTGGCAAGAAAATTGAGGTGCGTGGTCGGGATCTTGTAAATGGTGTGCCAAAGGAAATTTCGATTACTGAGGCACAGGTTGCCGAAGCTATTTCTGATCCTGTCCGACAGATTGTTGATGGGGTGAAAATGGCGCTCGAACAGGCACCACCAGAACTAGCTGCTGATATAGTGGAAAAAGGTATTGTCATGACAGGTGGCGGTGCGCTACTGCGCGACGTTGATGGGGTTTTGCGTGATGCGACGGGGCTGCCAATCTCGATTGCCGAGGATCCGCTAAGTTGCGTAGCACTTGGAACCGGTCGCTGTCTTGAAGAGCTGAAAACGCTTCGAAACGTGCTAATAGGCGCATAGAGAGGCTCTCAGGATGGCGCGTACATCCGACAAGAACAGTGCTAGACGTCGCCGTGTCGCCCATTTTCTGCTGATCGTTCTCAGCTTTTCCCTGATGTTTCTTGGCAAGGCTGATATCGCTGCTCTGCGTAATGCTCACATCGGGGCTAGTGATTTCATGGCCCCACTTTTAGACGTCGTTTCGGCGCCAGTGCGCGGTGTAGACACTATGGTGACAGGAATCCGAACCGTGGCCTCGTTAAGGGCCGAAAATGTCCGCTTACAGGGTGAGAATGATCTACTCAAACGCTGGCGTCGGCGGGCTGAGATTTTAGAAAGCGAAAACCGTCAATTGCGTAGCGTAACAGGCGCGGTTACTCCCGAGCGCCGGACGCTGCTGACCGCGCGAGCGGTGACAGCACCGGGAGGCAGTTTCGCCCATACATTGCTGATTTCTGTAGGTTACGATAGTGACATTCGAGCTGGTAATCCAGTTGTCACTGCAGACGGGCTTGTTGGTCTGGTGGTCGATGTTGGTAAATCTTATGCACGGGTACTTATGATTTCTGACATCAACGCTCGTATTCCGGTGATACTGGCATCGTCATCTTGGCCCGGCCTCACCATTGGCCAAAACGGTGTTTTCCTGGAACTTGCTTTTCTGCCTGAGGAAGCAAAACCTCAGATTGGTGAATTGGTTTTGACTTCGGGACATGGTGGTGTACTGCCGGCAGGGTTGCCCGTCGGCAGGGTCAATCTTGTCAGGGAAAATTTAGTCCGTGTCCAACCGGCGGTTGATTTGCGCTCACTGAGTTATGTTTCAGTGCTCACTGGCGGTGTGGAGGGGATTGATACGCATGATCCCTCGCTGGGAGATTATTTCACTCCGCTGCCAATTGATGATGATAACCGCCTCCTTGAAGGCTTGAACGCTGTAGGTGAACGCCAGTGATCAAGACAGGGCGCTATTTCGCCAGAGCCGAATTCGCCATTGACTGGCCTGTACAGTTCTTGGTTGGCGTGGTCGGTGTGTTGCTTGTTTTTTTTGAAGGTAGCCTTGGTCTCTGGTCGCTGTTCTATGGGTCTACACCCCTGCTCCTACTAGTGTTTTTATACTGGATGATGTTGCATTATGAAAAATTTGTTCCAGTTCTCCTATTATTTGTGATTGGGCTGATTAGCGATATCCTATTTCCCGGCATTTTAGGTGGAAGGGCGGCAGCGTATATTTTGGTTCTTTATTATGTAAGCTTTAGAAGAGTTAAATTATTGCAGAGTGATTTCATGCAGATCTGGCTTGACTTTGTGATTGTGGTGACCGGCGTTATGTTGTTGCAGCTGCTGATATTCTCGCTGATCAATTTCGAAGTTCCTGCGATAACGCCGATTCTATTCCAGGTCGGTACGACGCTAATTCTGTTTCCGATTGGGTATCTGACCCTGCTTTCCCTAGCCAGCCTTTTCGATAAGGTCAGGGTGTCGTCATGAACAAGAAGGCACGGGAAAGGGAATTCAGGCGCGTCATGACCCGGCGAAGCTTGCTTCTTGGCGGTATGCAATTGAGCATCGCCTCATTTCTCGGTCTTCGTCTATATCAATTACAGGTGTCGCAGAACAGTCAGTATCGGCGGCTGTCTGATCGCAACCAGTTTGATGTGAAGATCGTCGCGCCGCAGCGTGGCCGTGTTTTCGACCGCAAGATGCGTCTGCTTGCCGGCAACGCCGAATCCTATCAGCTGCGGATAACGCCCCTCCATGCGAAAAATCTGTCACAGGTTCTGGATGATTTGTCGACGATCATTGAATTAAAACCTAGTGAAAGGGAAAAGGTTTTTGTTGCAGCAGCAAAAAATCCGTCCTTTCGCCCGATTGTTGTTCGTGGGGATTTGACTCAACGAGAATTGGCGAGATTAGCGATCAGGTCGGCTTATCTGCCTGGTGTTACTTTTGAAAAGCTGCTGCGCCGTATTTATCCGCAGGGTGCGCTGACCGGGCATGTCACAGGCTATGTATCACCGCTGACAAGCCGCGAACTGGATGTGAACCCAGCTTTACAGCAGCTACCAGACCTTGCAACAGGAAAAATCGGCGTTGAAAACGCTATGGAGGGCCAACTGCGTGGTAAGCCAGGCAGTGAGCGTGTTGAGGTTAACGCGCGTGGCCGTCCAATCCGTGTGTTGCGTGATTTCGAGCCCTCGTCAGGAAAGGACGTGCGCCTAGCTCTCGATATAGGTGTCCAATTACAGGCAGCTGAAGTGCTGCGCCTTGGCCGGTCCGAAAAGGTTAATCTATCTCTGCCTGAAGCTCAAAGTGCGATAGCGACCAACGCAGAGTTGAAATCGCATATTGCAGCGGGTGACAACCTTATTCTACGTGACCCTAAAGGCAACATCACGCCGGCTGAGTCAGGTGCTGTTGTAGTCATGGATGTGCGGTCTGGAGAAGTCGTCTCACTTGTGTCTGCACCGATGTATGATCCTAATATCTTTACCGAAAAGCTACTCACGCGTGATTGGCGGCGGTTGAATGATCATCCGCGTACGCCGCTGCTGAATCGGGTGACAACTGGTATGTATGCGCCGGGTTCAACCTTCAAGATGGTTGTTGCGTTGGCGGCGCTGGAGGCCGGTATAATAAATGAAAGGACTTCCTTTTTCTGCAGGGGCGATATGGAGCTTGGTGACGCAACCTTTCACTGCTGGCAGAAGCATGGACATGGTTCAGTCAATGTGTCGAGCGCGCTCGAGCAATCTTGTGATGTTTTCTTTTATGAAGTCGCGCTGAAGACAGGCATTCAGCGCATCAAGAACATGGCCCTACGGCTCGGACTTGGTTCGGAGACAGGCATCGATATTCCTGGTGAAAAGCCGGGTATTATTCCCAATCATGAATGGAAGTTGGCAACTCATGGTATGGTCTGGACACCTGGTGAGACAGTTGTTGCTGGCATTGGCCAGGGATATGTTCTGGCAACGCCAATTCAGCTTGCACTGATGACGGCACGAATTGCCAATGGCAAGTTTGCAGTTGAGCCTAGCTTATTGGCACGCAGCACAACGCCTAAATTTGCGCTGCTAGATATTCCCGAACCTGCAATACGGGTTGTGCGTAGAGGTATGAAAATGGTCACGCATGGCGGGCTTGGGACGGCGCGTAAATACAATCTTGGTCTGAATTTTGGAGGCATGGCTGGCAAGACTGGTACGGTTCAGGTCAAGCGTATCACCAAGGAACAGCGTGAAGCTGGCATCGTTAAAAATATCGACAGGCCTTGGAAAGAGCGCGATCATGCTTTGTTCGTGGCTTATGCGCCGGTGACAGACCCGCGCTATGCGATTTCAGTTGTTGTTGAACATGGAGGAAGCGGTTCGTCGATGGCAGCGCCGATTGCCAAGAAAATTCTCGAAAAGATGATGCGGTCGGATCAGGGGCTGGTATGAGCGTGGGGTTATGATTATTAGCCAGCCTATCACGCTGTGGCAACGGTTCCTTCGTTTTCCCTGGCATTTGCTACTGTTGTCGGTGGCGCTTGTCACGGTCGGCTCGTTGGCGCTCTATTCTGCATCTGAGGGGTCATGGGCGCCCTGGGCTGGGCGTCATGCTGTGCGCGGCGCTTTTGGGGTTGGGATTGTCTTTGTGCTGGCTTTCATTGATCTGCGCCTACTACGGAAATGGTCCTATTTCATCTTACTTGCAGCGGTTGGCACGCTGGTGCTGTTGATGCTTGTTGACAGTGGACGGTTTGTCTCGCGCTGGATCACCATAGGTGGTTTTACCTTTCAGCCCTCAGAGCCAGCAAAAATTGCTGTGATTATAACGCTGGCAAGATATTTCGACGAACAGCCAGCAGAGCGTATGCATTCGCTTCTCATTTATTTGCCGCCATTGTTGCTGATTTTGGTTCCGTTCTTGTTGATCCTAAAACAGCCAGACCTTGGGACTGCTCTGGCGCTGCTGCTTGGCTCACTCTCGGTACTTTTCGCCGCTGGAATGCCGTGGCGCTATATCTTTACTGCGATTGTCCTTGGCCTGGGGTCGATACCGGTTATGTGGGCACATCTTCATGCTTACCAAAAGGAGCGGGTGATGACCTTTCTTAATCCCGGTGCTGATGCTCTAGGAGCTGGCTATCAGATTACTCAGTCGAAAATTGCACTAGGGTCGGGCGGGCTGTTTGGCAAAGGGTTTCTCATGGGTAGCCAGAGCCAATTAAACTATTTGCCGGAAAAACAGACTGATTTTGTCTTTACTATGATCGGCGAGGAGTTTGGCCTTGTGGGTAATCTGTTTATTCTATCAGTCTATTTGTTGCTGATTGGCAGTATTCTAGCGATCAGCCTGCGGGTTGGCAGTCGCTTTGCTCAACTGACCTGCAGCGGTATTGCAATGATGTTGTTCCTTTACGTTTTCGTGAATGTTGCCATGGTCACCGGACTGTTGCCGGTTGTTGGCGCACCTTTGCCGCTTATTTCCTATGGAGGAACGGCAATGCTAACAGTGTTCGTCGGTCTTGGTGTAGTCGTCAGTGCAGTCATACATGACAGGCCTGCAAATTAAAGCTGAGCTATTTGATTTTAAATTTGAGTGGTCATATCGAATGTGGTGTTATGGTTTAAAGTCAGAATTCCATAGTCTGGACGTAACGTATCCCATAGCGTTTTTTACATTTTAGAATTTTAGCGGAGCAGATATGTTCTTATTTTTCTCGACTCGAAAATGGTTACTTTGGGCTTGGCTTGGTTCAGCTACGATCCTTGCTTCCTTGTGGGTGCAGGTCAAAATTGATGTCATGATCAATGACTGGTTCGGTGATTTCTACGATATGATTCAAAAGGCGCTTGCCGAGCCGAATGCGATCACAATCGGTGAATATTGGTCTAGTCTGGCGAGTTTCATCTCCTTGGCTGCGATCTATGTTGCCATTGCGGTGGTCGTGAGCTTTTTTACCTCACACTTTTTGTTCCGCTGGCGTACTGCAATGGTGGAGTGGTACCACAGTGTTTACAGCCGGGCCCGCAAGATCGAAGGCGCGGCGCAACGTGTGCAGGAAGACACTATCAAATTTTCCCGCATCATGGAAAGTCTTGGCACAAGCTTGATAGAGTCGATCATGATCCTTGTGCAGTTCATCCCCATCCTGTTTGGTCTATCGATAGGGATCCCGATCTTTTTCTTTGGCGATTGGGAATATGGGCTGATTGCCGGCGCACTCATCTGGAGTGTGGGCGGCACGGTATTTCTTGTGGCGCTCGGATGGATTCTCCGACTGGTTGGAGTTGAGTATGATCTACAGAAGAAGGAAGCTGCTTACAGAAAGCTACTGGTGATCGCCGAAGATGACGAGACTGTGCGGCCCAAAACGATCGAGGAATTGTTTAGTGATGTGCGCTCGATCCATTTTCTATCATATATACGTTATCTGTATTTCAACGTGGGACGCATCGCCTATCTCCAGGCAAACGTGTTGTCGGCCTATGTGTTTCTTGCGCCAGCCATTGTCGCTGGTGTGGTCACGCTTGGCGTCATGCAACAGATCATCCGTGCATTCGGCCGGGTTGAGGGTTCAATGCAATATTTGCTAAAGGCATGGCCGACGATCATCGAGCTGTTAAGTGTCTACAAACGTTTGAGAGAGTTCGAGGCACAGATCAGGTTGGCCGAAGGCGACCTTAAGGTAACAGGGCGGACGTAAACGACGCGCGCTTACCGCGAAATAATGCCGGTGCTGGAGTGCGGACCAAGCGTGGGGGTGATAACAACGTCACCACCACGAGCCCTGACGACGTCACTGCCAACCACATCCTCGGCTCTGTAGTCGCCACCCTTTACCAAAAGATCGGGCTGCAGAGCGGTGATTAGCGCTAACGGTGTTTCATCCTCAAAGATAGCAACACCAGCGACCATCTCGAGGCTGGCCAGAACGCCGGCGCGTATCTGGGCTGTTTGAATGGGACGAGACGGGCCTTTCAGCCCACGGACAGACGAATCGCTGTTCAGCCCAACAATCAACCTGTCACAGCGACGGGCAGCGTCGGCAAGTAGGAACAGGTGTCCCGGGTGGAGCAGGTCGAAACAGCCATTGGTGAAGCCGATACGCAACCCCTCAACGCGCCATTCCTCACATTGTTTCTGCCAATAAGCGATGCTTGTTGGTGGCAGGGCAGGGGTCGTATAAGCGACCATTTCGCCTGGACTGACAATTGCTGTACCGGTTTTGCCGACTGCAATACCAGCAGCGAGATTAGCTAGGCTCACTGCATCGGCAAGAGCAAGACCACCAGCTGTAGCCGCGGCGAGCATTGCGACAACCGTGTCACCCGCTCCCGAGACGTCGAATACATCACGGGCAACTGCTTCTTCATGGGTGATTACGCCCTCGGCATTCGCCAATATGACTCCACGAGCACTCAAAGTGGTCATTACCGCGCCAATGCGGTAAGATGCTGAGACATCAGAGGCTGCCTTGGCAATGCTCTCCAGATCGTCAAGCTGTGCGTGAACGGCAAGCTGCAGTTCGGCCAGATTGGGGGTCAGAACGTCGACGTCCGCATACGCTGAGAAATCCGCTAGCTTTGGATCGGCAATCACCACTTTGCCAGCCTTTTTTGCGGCCTGCACAGCCCTGGCAATAACCAGCGGCGGAAGGCAGCCCTTGGCATAATCGGACAGGACAATGACATCGGCCACTTTGATGCTGTCGACGATAACCTTTGCCAGTCGTAGCAATGTCGCGTCATCTAGAGGTTCTGTCATTTCCTCATCAACACGCAGGATCTGCTTGCCACCTGCACGGAATCGAGTTTTCACGCTTGTCAGTCGGCTAGGCAGAAGGAAGGGAGCGAATTCAATCCCCGGTGCGCGTTCAATTTCGCGGCGTAGGGTCAGCGCCGTCTCATCCTGTCCAATTATTCCAATAAGGCGGACCCAGCATCCCAGATATGCCAAATTACAGGCAACATTGGCGGCTCCACCCGGCATCTGCTTACTGCTTGTCTGGCTCAGGACGGGAACAGGGGCTTCTGGTGAAATGCGTTCGACACTGCCATCGACGAACTGGTCCAGCATAACATCGCCAACCACCAGAATACGGCGGCTCTGCATAGCTGAAAGTGCGGTGGTGACGAGTTTCACATTCATCTTCATGCCCTGTGGACTAATCCAGCGATGATCGTTACGATTTTGGTTTTCTCCCGCCTATCTTGATCGCTTTCTTGCGGTCTCGAAAAGCCGGTGCCGCCTGCTGTCTGGTTTCGACATTGGCGCGGGTGAAGGCGATGTCGTCAGCGCCAACATCATCACTCATGGTGCTTCCCGCGCCGACGATGGCACCATCGCCAATGGCTATCGGTGCGATTAGAGCGGTGTTTGATCCGATGAAAGCATTCTTGCCAACAATTGTCCTGTATTTGTTAAACCCATCGTAATTACAGGTTATGGTTCCTGCCCCGATATTTGCAGCCGCACCGATTTCAGCATCACCGAGGTATGTCAGATGGTTTGCTTTCGCGCCATCGCCAAGACTTACATTCTTGGTTTCGACAAAATTGCCAATTTTTACTCCATCAGCAGCAGTTGTTCCGGGACGCAGGCGCGCATATGGGCCAATCACACAACACGCCCCCAGCCGCGCCCCCTCGACATGTGAGAATGCCTTAATGACGCTGCCCTCGCTGATATGGCAGCCACTTCCGATCACGACATGGGGTTCAATAATCACATCGCGCTCAATTACGCTATCGGCACTCAAAAACACTGTATCGGGTGCCTGCAGGGTGACGCCGGATGCCATTGCTGCAACGCGCAGCTGGGCCTGGAGCAGGGCTTCTGCGCGCGCCAGATCGGCACGGCAATTCACCCCTATCAACTCATCCCCATCTGTTACCTCACAGGCGATGGAGTACCTGCGACTTCGACCTAAGGAAATGATGTCAGTCAGATAAATCTCGTTCTGTGCATTTCTGGTGTCAACGCTGTCTAGAAGATCGAACAGCAGTGGGATGCGTGCCGCCATGATACCGCCATTGACTAACGTAAGTGCCGCTTCCTCAACATTGGTGTCGCGTTCTTCAACAATTTTTTGTACTTCGCCATTGGCATCATAGATGATACGGCCATAGCCAGTTGGTTGTGGTGTTTCGAAACCCAGGATGGCGATGTCCTTACCTGCGGCAATATGGCTGGTTAGCAAAGCCAGCGTTTGGCTTGCAACTAGCGGGGTGTCCGCAAACATCACGAGGCCTACACCGTCAAAATCCGCCAGCACGTCACGCGCAGCCAGTACTGCATGCCCAGTGCCGAGCGGCGGGTGTTGAATTGCAAATTCCTGTTGTCCGAGCCAGTCCTGCGTGCTGGTTGAATTTCTGGAAAGCACGGTGACGACGCGGTCGGCACCGCTGGCTTTTGCGGCATCAATGGTCCAGGCCAGCATTGGCCGACCTCCCACATGATGCAGCGGTTTAGGGAGTGCGGATTGCATCCGTGTTCCCTGCCCGGCTGCTAGTATAATTGCTGCTACTTTCATGCCTTCTATATAAGCCAAAATTACTACAAAAACCAATTATTTGCCTGTTTTTGGGCTATTTCAAAGGAAATCAGAGGGTCGTTGCATTTGCTTGCGTTATAATTAGAATAAATCAGCATGATTTTTTACTTGGCATCATTTGATAGGAAAATTCTTTTTAAGGCCAGACATTCATTATGTCGCAGCTTTTTCCGACTGTTTCTTTAATTTTTATAAGGTTATTGACGTAGTTCCGCCTTTCTTGTCGGCCTGGTTATCTCTATTACTAAAAGGAATGTAGTGGAATCACGCCGCGTCCTTGTTTTTGAAGGGTTTATCATATGTGTGGAATTGTAGGGGCTGTTGGCCTTGTCAATTGTGGTAACACGCTCCTTGACGCGCTGCGGCGGTTAGAATATCGCGGTTATGACAGTGCTGGCATTGTCACCCACAATGGTAGCGGTTTTGAAATCATCCGTTCGGTTGGCAAGCTGGCAAGTCTTGACAGTTTGATACGCAAAAAACCGCTTGGTGGTGATATTGGTATAGGCCATACACGCTGGGCCACGCACGGGGGTGTGTCCGAGGCAAATGCCCATCCGCATATCGCTGCCGAGCGTGTGGTGATCGTTCACAATGGCATCATTGAAAATCATCGCCACCTGCGTACACGTCTGGAACAGGCAGGCCATTTATTCAGTAGCGACACCGACAGTGAGGTATTAGCGCATCTTTTCGTCGAGGCTTTAGATGCCGGTCTGTCGCCAATTGAGGCGACTAAGTCTGTGCTGGCTGCGATTGAGGGAGCGTATGCTTTTGGGGCACTTGTCCGTGACTATAGCGACATGCTCATCGTCGCTCGGAATGCCTCGCCGCTAGCGATTGGTGTTGGCGATGACGCCAGCTTCATTGGTTCGGATGCTATTGCATTGGCCCATCTGACGCGGCGTGTTGTTTATCTCAAGGACAATGATTTTGCTTTCGTCAAAGCTGACGGCGTGGCGGTATTTGATGCTGATGGAGTGCCGGTCAACCGCGAGGAGGTCATTGTTGCCGCCAGCCAGGGCTTGGTCGACAAAGGCGGCTATCGTCATTACATGGAAAAGGAAATACATGAACAGCCGGATGCTATTGCACATTCACTTGCGGCGATGACAGGGACCGATGGAAGGATTGCGGCGCCGATGTCACGCGATCAGCTGCGGGACATAACCGGCATTGTCATGCTGGCTGCCGGAACTAGCTATTATGCGTCGCTGGTTGCGCGTTACTGGATTGAGGGATTAGCAAGGGTGCCAGTAACTTGTGAGATCGCTTCAGAATATCGATATCGCAAACCAGTCACAAGGAGCTTTTCTACGGCCATTGCCATTTCTCAGTCGGGTGAGAGCCTAGATACGCTAATGGCGATGCGCCATGCGGCCGAAAACGATTTGCAGACAGTTGGATTGGTCAACGTGCCAGAAAGCACTATTGCACGTGAGGCGGATTCTGTCATGCCAACGCGAGCCGGCCCGGAAATTGGCGTTGCCAGTACCAAAGCTTTTACCGCCCAGCTAACGGTTCTAATTAGCTTTGCAGTTGCCCTTGGGGAGGCAAGGGGGACGATCACGGCTCAACGTGCCGATGAAATTCAAACGCAGATTCAAGCATTGCCAGGATTAGTTGGCCAGGCGTTGACTTCCTTCGACTCCATTCGACCGATTGCGTATGACCTTGCTGGTGCCCGCTCAGCACTGTTTCTGGGGCGTGATGTGTTGTTCCCTTTGGCACTTGAAGGAGCGCTGAAATTGAAGGAGCTAAGCTATATTCATGCCGAGGGGTTTGCGTCTGGCGAGATGAAGCATGGTCCGATTGCGCTTATCGAGTATGGGCTGCCAGTGGTTGCCATGCTCTCGGCTGACGAGTTGCTTAGCAAGGCAATGAGCAATCTCCGCGAGGCAAGTGCTCGTGGGGGACAGATCATCCTACTTACCGAGGAAAGAGCATTGGCTGAGGTTGACTTTGCCAGCAATGTAATCACCGTGCCAGATGTTGACCCCCTGCTAGCACCGATTTTACTTGCAGTGCCGGCACAGATATTGGCGTATCTGACCGCTGTAGAAAAAGGAACGGATGTCGATCAGCCCCGCAATCTTGCTAAATCAGTTACCGTGGAGTAGTTCGGAACGGACTTTTAAATTTAGAATCTGAGTATGCAAACTATCTCTTTTTTGAGGTAACAA
>CAJWKB010000013.1 GCA_913042065.1 uncultured Alphaproteobacteria bacterium
CAAGCGACAAGCGATTTGCGTGTGCCAGAGGTTATCGGCAGCACCCTGTGTCTCAGGTAGCTTGGGAAGACCAAGACTGTGCCTTTTGACTTGAAGTCAGCGTTTGTGCTGACCTCGTCGAACTCGAAGTCACCACCCTTGTATTCTGAGGGGTCACTGAGTTGCACTGTGATCGACAGCTTTCTGTCTGAGTTGGTCGAGCCGTTCCAGTTGATATCATGATGCCAGTCGTAGTGGCCGTTTTGCTCACCGTGATATTCGGTGAATTGAATTTCGGCTTGGTTCTCAACATCTACTCCAAAAGCATTGGTGTTGGCTTGCTTGATGTACTCGAACAGGAGATCCCTCACCCACTGATCAGGCAACCACCGGACAACGCTGCTGCGAATGTCGGTCTTGGCTTGGCTAGACGAGAAGATCGTAGCGTCCTGTGGCTCGTATTGCTCTCCAGTCGATATGATATTCTCAACCTGTTCATCCGACAGACCGCCGGACCAAAGTTGATAGAGATCACGCATATGGACTATCTCCACAGCTTGGTAATGAGCCAGCAAAGACCCGTGATACCAGCGGTCCACATCCAGATTTCGATGGAAGTCTCGTCGCCACGACGGCCGAACACAGTAAGCAGGAGACCGAGGCCAACAGCCCAGACGCATCCGATTGCAACTTTGGTGGGCATTGGTTTCTTTGGTACCGATTTCTAAAGTATTGTTAGTTTATGCTTTGAAGTGTAAATCAGGATTAACAATTCCGTTTTCCACACTGATTTTACAAGAAAATCTATCTATGTAATCTTTATTAAAATTTTTTATGTCAGGCAGATGTTTTTTCAAATTTTCTTGGCTATTGAAAGTAAAAATACCCAGTCCTTTATCAGGTGCTATATGGAAAGACTTAAACTCTAAAAGTCCATCGAAAGTTTTAGGATCGAAATTATCCGCCATATATTGATGTCCGATATGCATTAATTTTGGATTTGAGTATCTAACACTACAAAAAATGCAAAACATTTTTATCTCCTTACTCATTTAAAATTTAATTAGAAAAAGAAAAAGAGACGAGATCATATCCTGTGATTGACCTCAGGGCTATACTCTACCAACTGCGCCATATCGCCTTTTACAGAGACACGGAGCTATTGCTTAAGTTGTAAAAAGACTTTCGGCGTTGTGTATTTTAGTCACGTGCCTAGAGTCTGAAAGAGACGTTGGAAGTACCAGCGTGATTAAAAGTCACTTGCTCTGGCAACTGAGCTACGCGCCTCTCGAACCCTATGCTAGGCTCGTCATCCGCATTAAACTAGCGTCTGATTGCCTTTCCTGTAAAGAAGTGAGTTGAGTCGCTGTCCAGCGAAAAACATGGACAAAAAAGTGAAATTAATGGTTTTTGCCTGGAGGGCGTAAACTAGTTAGCGCTTGGCCAACCTGACCTTCAGTACCTCTGCTACGGCTTTTGGAACGAAACTAGAAATGTCACCACCAAAACGCCCCACTTCTTTTACGAAGCGTGACGCAACGAAATGCTGGTGCTCGGCTGCCATCAGGAAAACGGTCTCAAGTTCGCCATGCAAACGCTTGTTTATACTCGCCATTTGGAATTCGATCTCGAAATCGCTTACTGCACGTAGACCGCGCACAATGATTGACGCCCTCTCCTCACGGGCAAAATCGGTCAGCAGTGAGGAAAAGGGTTTGACACGGATCGGCACCGTAACGCGGCCTTCATCCATTAGACGCTGGGTTTCGGCCCGCGTCAGGCTTGTACGCTCCTCGACATTGAGCAGTGGCCCCTTGCCGGTATTCTCTGCCACCGCCACAACCAGTTCATCGCCCAGCCTTGCCGCCCGTTCGATGATATCGATATGGCCAAAGGTCAAGGGATCGAATGTCCCCGGATAAATGACGATGCGCCTACCCATCATCCATCGCCACCATCAGGATCACCGACAGAATAATCATTGGTTGACGCTATGTCGTTTTCGACAGTTTCTTCCGACGCAGTGGCAGTTGTTGCTCTGGTTGTTGCGCCATCTGGCGCAGCAGCGGCGTCGTGATGCACCTCAGCGTCGTCATCATCCGTCTCGCGGACGATGCCCGCAGACACGACCTTTTCGGTGGCATTGTTGGCAACATCGAATAGCCGGACCCCCAACGTCTTGCGGCTGGCAATACGGATTGAATCACCTTCACCGCCATGCACGCGAATCCGGATGATCTGCCCCTCGTTGGTAACCAGCATCAGTTGATCCTGCTCAACGACGGCAAAACTGGCCATAACTTTGCCGTTACGTTCTGATATCTCTATGTTGGCCACTCCCTGGCCTCCACGGCCGGTGACACGGTAATCACTGACAGGTGTGCGTTTGCCATAGCCGTTTTCGGTAACGGACAGAATGTATTCCTGCTTCGGGTCGGAGATCACCGACATGGAAACAACCTGATCATCACCAAGCAACTTGATGCCGCGCACACCGGTGCTTTCACGGCCGCGGAACACGCGCACAGCGGATGCTGCAAAGCGGATGGCCTTGCCATTGCGTGTTGCCATCAGCACGTCATCATCATCATTGCAGGGCTGCACGCCAACAAGCTCATCCCCCTTACCCAGCTTCATGGCGATCTTGCCATTGCGCTTGATATTGGTGAAATCGCTCAGATGGTTCCGCCGGACATTGCCCGAGGCGGTGCTGAACATTACATTCAGGCTGCCCCAGCTGCTCTCATCACCAGGCATCGGCATGACGGTGTTGATCGTTTCATCCGGCTCAATTGGCAGCAGATTGACCATCGCCTTGCCAAGTGATTGCGGCGCAGCCTCCGGCAGTTTGTAGCATTTCAACTGATAGACCATGCCCTTTGAGGTAAAGAACAGGATCGGTGTGTGAGTATTGGCAACAAACAGGCTGGTGACGAAATCCTCATCCCGCGTTTTCATCCCGGCCCTGCCCTTGCCACCCCGGCGTTGCGCTCGGTAGACAGAAAGTGACACTCGCTTAATATAGCCACGATGGCTCACGGTGACGACCATATCATCCTGCTGGATCAGATCCTCATCATCCTGGTCGGCCAGCTGGTCCGAAATCTCCGTGCGCCGCGGATCGCTCAGCCGTTCACGGGCGGCGGACAGCTCGTCAAGAACAACCTGATCAACTCGCGTTGCTGAACCCAGAATATCCAGATAATTCGAAATCCGTTCGGCTAATTCACTGGTTTCATCCGTCAGCTTGTTTCGCTCCATACCGGTCAGCCGTTGCAGTCGCAGCTCCAGAATGGCCCGCGCCTGTGTTTCTGACAGGCGATAATAGCCGTCAATCACCTCATGCCCGGGATCGTCAATCAGCGTGATGAAGGCCTCAACCTCGCGCGCTGGCCAGTCGCGGCCACACAGCTCATTGCGTGCAGTTTCAGTGTCTGGCGCAGCCTTTATAAGCTCGATGATCTTGTCAATCGACGCCAGCGCTACCATCAATCCAGCGAGAATATGGGCGCGATCGCGCGCCTTGCCGAGCAAATAGATTGTGCGCCGCGTGATAACATCGCGGCGAAATTCGCAGAACGCTGAGATAACGTCCTTGAGCCCCATCTGGATGGGGCGGCCGCCATTCATCGCCAGCATATTTACCGGGAAGCTCGTCTGTAGGCGTGAATGCCTATAAAGCTGGTTTAGGATCACATCTCCCGAGGCATCGCGCTTGATTTCGATGACGATGCGCATGCCTTTCCGGTCGGATTCATCCCGAATATCTGAAATGCCCTCAATCACCTTGTCACGGACCATTTCGCCAATCCGCTCGAGCAGCTGCGCCTTGTTCACCTGATATGGAATTTCATGAATGATGATGGATTCGCGGTCCTTGGCATTTGTCTGGACCTCAGCTCTGGCGCGCATAATAATTGACCCACGGCCGGTGGCATAGGCCTCGCGGATGCCATGGCGCCCCATGATCAGCGCCCCGGTTGGAAAATCTGGTCCGGGAACGATCTCGGTCAATGCTTCCGTGCTGATCTGCGGGTTTGTGACATAGGCCTCGCATGCTGCAATCACCTCACCTGGATTGTGCGGTGGAATGTTGGTTGCCATGCCGACGGCGATGCCATTTGCGCCATTCACCAGCAAGTTTGGATATTCAGCTGGCAGAACGGTCGGTTCAAGCTGCGTCTCGTCATAGTTCTGGGTAAATTCGACCGTATCCTTGTCGATGTCGCGTAACAGGCTCTCAGCGGCGCGCGCCAGACGCGATTCCGTATAGCGCATCGCTGCTGCCGGATCGCCATCGATCGAGCCGAAATTGCCCTGCCCATCGACAAGCGGTAAGCGCATCGAAAAATTCTGTGCCATACGGACCATGGCCTCGTAGATCGAGCTGTCCCCGTGCGGGTGGTAGTTACCCATGACGTCACCGACAATCCGCGCTGATTTGCGCGGCGGCTTAGACCAGTCATAATTGCCTTCCATCATCGCATAAAGGATGCGCCGATGTACCGGTTTCAGACCATCGCGTACGTCTGGCAAAGCTCGCGAGACAATCACGCTCATCGCGTAATCTAGGTAGGATTTGCGCATCTCGTCGGAGATCGAAATTGTCGGCGTCAGAGGACCGGTTTCTGGTGATTTTGTATCAGTCAAACTAATCTCGCGTTATCTGTTGGCGCAGAAGCGCCTTCACACAAGATTTATACCACGAAAGAGGGGCAAACCACAAAATATAGTTGCCACGGCGGGGAAAAAAGTGGCGTCCGAAAAAAAACTCCGAAACCAATCTCACAGATCTTCTGATTATATTGATTTAAAATGGAATATCATCATCTAAATCATTGGTGTTTCGCATTGGTGGAAGCGTTGTTGGCGTAGAACTAGAGTCGCCTATGCTGGAACTTTGGCTGCCAACAAAACCGCCGCCTGAATCACCGCTGCCATAGCTACTGCCTGCGCCGCTGTCGCCACGACTGCCGAGCAGCGTCATTTCACCGCGATAGCGTTGCAGCACGACCTCGGTGGTATATTTCTCAATGCCCTGCTGGTCGGTCCATTTGCGGGTTTGTAGCTGACCCTCAATGTAAACATTAGACCCCTTGCGCAAATATTGCTCGGCGACCCGGCCCAAATTTTCATTGAAAATCACCACCCGGTGCCACTCAGTTTTTTCGCGCGGTTCTCCGGTGTTCCTGTCTTTCCAGCGCTCCGATGTGGCAATCGATAGATTGACGATCTTCGCACCATCCTGGGTTGATCTGACTTCGGGGTCACGCCCCAGATTTCCAACCAGAATGACTTTATTTACGCTACCGGCCATGTTGCATTTGCTCCCTGACGAGTCGTCCCTTACGGGCGGACCCAAAAAATTTGGTAAATCAGACGAAAAAATCTCAATAGGCCTTTAGAATACGCGTGCGAATACACATGTGACAAGGTAATTCCGTCGGATCATTTCTTCACCGCCTCGGCAAAAATGCTGTTGGTCTTCTTCATCTCTGGATTATAGTCATTCCATGCCAAACGAAACGAAGAGAACGCTAGATTCTGCTGGCCCAGCGAGCCTTTCCACCGCTTCTACGCCTGCTGTCGGCACCATTCATCCGCCGTGTCAGGATGACATTGAAATCACTGCCGAGCCGCGGGTGATCGCTGTTCGTGGCGCGCGTGAACATAATCTGAGCGACGTCAATATTGACCTGCCGCGCGACCGGCTTGTGGTGCTTACGGGCCTTTCTGGTTCTGGCAAATCCTCGCTTGCCTTTGACACCATCTATGCCGAGGGCCAGCGCCGCTATGTTGAATCGCTGTCGGCCTACGCTCGGCAGTTTCTCGAGATGATGCAGAAACCCGATGTCGACCTGATCGAAGGTCTATCACCGGCGATTTCCATCGAGCAGAAAACGACGTCACGAAACCCCCGATCAACAGTCGGCACCGTGACCGAGATCTATGACTATATGCGTCTGCTCTGGGCGCGCATTGGTATCCCCTTCTCACCGGCCACAGGCCTGCCAATTCGCAGCCAGACTGTCAGCCAGATGGTTGATATTCTGCTGGCCATGGAAGATGGCACGCGGATCTATCTGCTGGCACCAATCGTGCGTGGTCGCAAGGGCGAATATCGCAAGGAGCTGGCGGAATTTCACCGCAAGGGTTTCAGCCGGGTGCGGATTGATGGTGAGATGTATGATCTTGATGACACCCCGACACTTGACAAGAAACGGAAGCATGATATCGAGATCGTGATTGACCGACTGGTCATCAAAGGTGATCCTGACGAGCTGTCAACGCGTCTTGCCGACTCTCTGGAAACCGCGCTTGGCCTGACCGAGGGGCTGGCCTTTGCCGACAATGTAGACAGTGGCGAGCGTACGGTTTTCTCGGCCAATTTTGCCTGTCCGGAATCAGGCTTTACGATTGATGAGATTGAACCGCGCCTTTTTTCCTTCAACAATCCGTTCGGCGCCTGCCCCGATTGTGACGGGCTCGGGGTTAGCAGTCATTTCGATGAGCAGCTGGTCGTTCCCGACACCCGCCAGACGTTGCGTTGTGGAGCGCTGGCACCCTGGTCGTCGAGCACGTCACGCTATTACATCCAGACATTGGAATCGCTTGCCCGGCAATTCGGGTTTTCGCTCGACACGCCCTTTGGCGATCTTGACGATGACACCAAATCAATCATTTTGCATGGCTCCGGCAAAACGCCGGTGACCATGGAATTTGATGATGGCATGCGTTCCTACCGCACGACCAAGCCCTTTGAGGGCATTATGCCCAACCTTGCCAGGCGCTACCGCGAGACGGACTCAGCCTGGGTGCGTGAGGAGATGGAGAAATTCCGCGCAAACCATCCCTGTGATGGGTGTGGTGGCAAGCGGTTGAAAGCCGGATCCCTCGCTGTCAAGATCGACATGAAGGACATTTCCGACATTGCCCGCCTTTCGATTGGCGATGCCCGCGAATGGTTCAGCGGGCTAAGCGAAAAACTTCAAGGGCAGGAGTCGGAAATTGCCGCCCGCATTTTAAAGGAGATTAATGAACGCCTCGGATTTCTGGTCAATGTCGGCCTGAACTATCTGTCGATGGCGCGCAATTCGGGAACCCTGTCCGGTGGCGAGTCGCAGCGCATCCGTCTTGCCTCGCAGATTGGCTCCGGCCTAACGGGCGTTCTATATGTGCTTGACGAGCCGTCGATCGGCCTGCATCAACGCGACAATGACCGGCTGCTAGCAACCTTGGTGCGGTTGCGTGATCTCGGCAATACGGTGCTTGTTGTCGAACACGACGAGGATTCGATCCGCCTTGCCGATTATGTAGTCGATATGGGCCCAGGAGCCGGCATTCATGGTGGCTATGTCGTCGCTGCTGGAACGCCTGACCAGATTTTGCAGAACGAGCAGTCACTGACCGGACAATATCTCTCTGGTGCCCTCGAAATTGCCATTCCGAAGAAACGGCGAAAGGCGATCAAGGGCCGCGTCATCCGGGTCAATGAGGCAAGTGGCAATAATCTGCACGCTGTCAGCGTCGATTTTCCACTTGGTGTGCTGACCTGTGTCACGGGTGTTTCGGGTGGTGGCAAATCAACGCTTGTTCTCGAAACGCTTTGGAAGTCGCTGGCGCGGCGACTGCACAAGGCGCGCGAGATGCCGGCCCCGCATAAATCCATCCTTGGTGCCGAGTTTCTTGACAAGGTAGTTGATATCGATCAATCGCCAATTGGCCGCACACCACGGTCGAATCCGGCCACCTATACTGGTGCCTTTACGCCTATCCGCGAATGGTTCGCCGGCCTGCCTGAATCAAAAGCGCGAGGCTATGCGCCTGGTCGATTTTCTTTCAACGTTAAGGGCGGGCGCTGTGAGGCCTGTCAAGGCGACGGTCTGATCAAGATTGAAATGCATTTCCTGCCTGATGTCTATGTAACCTGTGACAGCTGCAAGGGCCGGCGCTATAACCGGGAAACGCTGGAAATCACCTTCCGCGGCAAATCAATTGCCGACGTACTGGAGATGACCGTCGAGGAAGGCGTTGATTTCTTCAAAGCGGTGCCCACCATCCGTGAAAAGCTGGAGACGATGTTCCGCGTGGGTCTCGGCTATGTCCGGATTGGCCAGCAGGCAACAACATTGTCCGGCGGCGAGGCGCAGCGGGTCAAACTGTCCAAGGAACTGTCGCGTCGGGCCACCGGCCGCACCATCTACATCCTTGATGAGCCAACAACCGGCCTACATTTCCATGACATAGCTAAACTTCTGGATGTGTTGCAGGAGCTTGTTAGCCAGGGAAATACGGTGATTGTTATCGAACATAATATGGATGTAATCAAGACGGCTGATTGGGTCATTGATCTGGGACCGGAAGGTGGTGATGGTGGCGGCCAGATCGTTGCCGAGGGAACACCTGAGTCGGTGGCGGCAACACCTGGCTCGCACACCGGTGAGTATCTGGCCCGCATCTTTGGGAACAAGTAACTGGTGATGGCAAAGAAGAGTAACTCTACCCAAGAACCCGTGCATGTTATCGGCGGTGGTCTTGCTGGCAGCGAGGCGGCCTTTCAGATTGCCGCACGCAATGTGCCAGTGGTGCTGCATGAGATGCGTCCGGTACGGATGACCGACGCACATCATACCGAAAATCTAGCTGAGCTTGTCTGTTCAAACTCCTTTCGCTCGGATGATTGGACCAGCAACGCTGTTGGCGTCCTGCATCAGGAAATGCGCGAGATGAATTCGCTGATCATGCGTGCTGCCGATGTCCACAAGGTGCCGGCAGGCGGTGCGCTTGCCGTTGACCGCGATGGCTTTGCCGAGCATGTCGGTGAATTGCTAACGGCCAATTCGCTGGTGACGATCGCCCGCGAGGAGGTCACCGAAATCCCCGTCGATTGGGACAATGTGATCATCGCCACTGGGCCCCTCACCTCGCCGGCGCTGGCTGAATTGATTCGCGATCTTGGCGGTGAGGAAGACCTTGCATTCTTCGACGCGATTGCTCCTATCGTTCATTTTGACAGCGTTGATATGAATGTTGCCTGGTTCCAGTCGCGTTATGACAAATCTACGGATGGCGGTGATGGCAAGGACTACATCAACTGCCCGATGACGCGGGACCAATATGAGCAGTTTATTGATGCGCTGCTTACCGGCGAGACGATGTTATTTAAAGAATGGGAGGAGAACACCCCCTATTTTGAAGGCTGCATGCCGATCGAGGTTATGGCCTCGCGTGGGCGTGACACGCTACGTTTTGGGCCAATGAAGCCCGTTGGGCTGACCAATGCCCATGATGGTAATCGCCCGCATGCGGTGATCCAGCTTCGCCAGGATAATGCACTCGGAACCCTTTACAATATGGTTGGATTTCAGACCAAACTCAAATATGGTGAACAGGTACGGGTGTTCCAGTCAATTCCCGGTCTTGGCGCAGCGCAGTTCGCCCGGCTTGGTGGGCTTCATCGCAATACTTTCCTAAATTCACCGCGGCTGCTCGATGCCGAATTACGTCTAAAATCGCAGAATCAGCTGCGTTTTGCCGGGCAAATCACTGGGGTTGAGGGCTATATCGAATCTGCTGCAATTGGCATGCTTGCTGGAATTATGGCGGCCAATGACCGACATGGCATACGCTGGCGGCCACCTCCCATTGATACAGCTCATGGGGCATTGCTGGCGCATATCACTGGCGGTGCTATGGCTGACAGCTTCCAGCCGATGAATGTCAATTTTGGTTTGTTTCCTGACATTCAGCCGCCTGCAGGCAAACGCAAGCTGAAGGGTCGTGACCGAAAACTTGCCTATGCGTCACGGGCGCTCGATTCATTTCGCGGCTGGGCAAGAGATTGGGCTGCTTGAGGAGAAGCCAACGCTTTCAGTTGGCGCCTAACCCAAATCGCCAGAATAGAAGCCGCCAGATCAACAGGGGATCCTCACTATCTTTTTTTGTTTCCAGTCGTCGCGTTGTCAGACATCCAGCCAAATAAAGCCATCGCGTCTTGCTTCCGGTGCGGCGCAAGGTGGCAAGATCGTTTGACGAAACTCCTGGCATCTGGGCACCGTTTTCAATGGTTTTGTGTGCGATTCTACCTGCGATTTCAACAAAATCTGAGCCGCATGTTACTCTAGCGGCGAGTTCCCAACAACTCGCAAAGCAATAGGTTGTGCTGACTCCACTATCATCGATTCGTCTCTGCCAGAGAGCGACGAGCGCTAGAAGATCATCCTGAATAATCCGCTCCGCCTTAATATGGTCCTTCAATGCATTCATCAGAGGCACTTCAGCTTTTGTGACCATATTCGCAATTGTGTCATGCCACCATTGCAAGCGGATTGCTGCAAGTATGATTTCACTTGGAATCTGAATTGCATTTTCCAGCTCATTAGCAAAGCAAAAGATGTCGGCCAGAAGCTGCCGGTCGGTTCTCGGTGCGAACAATAAACATAGCGCTAACTGCTTATTGTTGTTCCTTAATAGCTGCCATGAGTCTTGCATCACGCCATCTCAGGCGGGCTGTTCAGATAGCGATGAGCGCGGCAGCGGCGTTACGCCCCTCGCTCATCAGCAAGTTCCAAGTGCGGCAGGCAGCTGCTGTGGACATCAATTCAAGATTGATTCCATTGGCCTTCATATCAGTAGCAAGCTCAGGCAGATGTTGCTGCGGTGGTGGGCCTGAGCCAAGTAGAAATAATTTTGGCGGCGCCTGGCCGAGCAGTGGTTCAAGATCGGTAAAGCTTAGCTTAGAAAGCTGAGGGCAGTGCCATTCATATGTCAAGCGTGGAAACAGGAACAGATCACTCTGATAGCGCTGGCCTGTTACCCGAAAGCCACCATTACCATATCCATGCACAAGCTGGAGTTCGCCATCACCAGTAAAATTTTTGATTTCAATACCCATCTAAGTTTCGTTCACTAGCAGATTATGAATTGCCGCCATGACCTCCTTCACCACCTTCTTCCTCGTCCTCATAGGTACGTTTAATATCGAATCTGGCCAACATGCCGACAGCAACAAATACAGAAGAATAAGTGCCGATAATCACGCCCCACATCATTGCCAATGCAAAATCCCGCAGCACTGCACCACCGAACACCACAATCGCCGTAAGGGCCAGCAGGGTTGTCACCGAAGTCATAACTGTTCGAGACAGGGTTTCATTCAGCGATTTGTTTAGGATGGCACGTTGTTCGAAAGATTTATAGCGGCGCAAATTCTCTCGCACTCGGTCAAAAACTACGACCGTATCATTGATTGAATAGCCAGCAATCGTCAGAATTGCGGCTACAGTTGCCAGATTGAACTCGAACGAGGTCAACGAAAACAGGCCAATCGTCGAGATCACATCATGCGAGAGAGCAATAATCGCTGCGATTGAGAACTGCCACTCAAATCGGAACCAGATATACAGCATGATTGCCAACAATGCACACCCAATAGCTAGCATGCCTTTTTCGGCAAGCTCAGCGCCGACAGTCGGACCAACAAACTCGGTCCGGCGCACTTCATAATTACTACCTAGGCTTTGAGTAATGGCGCTGATGGCAGCGATCTGCGCCTTCTCGTCGCCCTCCTGGCGCTGAACGCGGATTAAGATATCGGTTTTCGTTCCAAATTCCTGTATGTTGACGTCGCCAAGATTAAGCTGTCCAAGGCCGCTGCGCAGACTGCTCACATCGGCTGGTTCTGAGGTGCTGCGTGCCTCGAGCAGAATGCCACCCTTGAAATCAATGCCAAGATTAAGGCCGGAAAAGAGAAATATACTAACAGAGGCCAACACAAGCAGAGTAGAAAATGCAAGCGCCGGTGGGCGCAGCTTCATGAAATCAACCGTGGTTTCGCTTGGAACGAGTTTCAGCCGCATTATTCAATCCTCACAACTCAAGCGCTCTGGGGCGTTTGCGTTCCAGCCACATGATTATCAGCAAGCGTGTTACCATTACCGCGGTGAATAGTGACGTCAAAATTCCAATTGCCAGTGTTACGGCAAACCCTTTGATCGGTCCGGAGCCAAACAGATACAGAAACAGCGCCGCAAACAATGTTGTCAGATTACTGTCGACAATCGTAGAAATGGCGCGTTGATAGCCGCCATCAATGGCTGCCATCACTGACCTGCCGCGCCGCAATTCCTCTCGTATGCGCTCGAAAACTAGAACATTAGCGTCCACCGCCATGCCCATGGTAAGCACAATACCGGCAATACCCGGCAGGGTCAGCGTCGCTTGCAACACCGACAGCGCTGCCAGAATGAGAACAATATTTACCATTAGCGCGACGTCAGCTAGAGCGCCAAAGAGACCGTAGCTGAGCAACATATAGATGATTACCATTATTAGCCCAACAATTGCTGCAATTTTGCCTGCCACGACCGAATCAGCACCAAGGCCGGGACCAATGGAACGTTCCTCGAGAACGATCAAGGGTGCTGGCAAGGCACCAGCACGCAGGATTAGCGCCAGCTCATTTGTTTCTTTAACGGTGAATTGGCCAGTGATCTGCCCGCTTCCAAAAATCTGACTCTGTATTGTCGGTGCTGAAACAACCTTGCCATCAAGAACGATCGCAAAAGGCCGTCCGATATTGGCCCCAGTTACACGGCCAAACTTCTTAGCGCCGGTGGCGTTCAGAGTGAAGCTCACCGACGGCCGGTTATTTTGGTCAAAACTCGCTGTTGCGCCATCAAGCATTTCACCGCTAACCATTACACGTTTTTCAACTACATAGCTCTGACTGTTCTCACCATCGCCTGGCAACAGCACACTGCCCGGTGGCACCCGCCCACGCGTGAGCGCCTCAGCACCGGTGATAGTGGTATCGACAAGCTGGAACGTCAGCTTTGCCGTGCGTCCCAAAAGGCGCTTAATTACCTCTGGGTCATCAATGCCGGGTAGTTGTACCAGCACCCGGTCCTTGCCCTGACGCTGAATAATTGGCTCTTTGGTACCGTCCGGGTCGATCCGGCGGCGGATGATTTCCATTGACTGTTCAACGGTTTGGTTGCGCAGCTCGGTGAGGCCAGTTTCGTCAAATGATATCTGGTAGCTCTGGCCTTCATTGGTGGTAGTCAGGCCCCGCCCAAGTTCGTTAAAAATCTCTTCGGCAGCGCCAATGTCACCCGCCTTGCGCAGGCTTACGCTCACCATCCGGTCTTCAATCTTAAGATCGTTGAAACGGATTTTTTCGGTGCGAAATTCCTGGCGAATTGTTTCGCTGAGGCTGTTCAGCCGTTCGGTCTGGACGACGTCCATGTCTACCAGCATCAGCAGATGCGATCCACCCTGCAAGTCAAGCCCTAGATTGATCTGCTGTCCGGGCAAAAAACTGGAGTTGTTATCGTCAGCGGTGGGCACCAAGTTTGGCAGCGCGTAGACAACACCTAGCGCAATGACTAACAGCACTAGCAGTTTTTTCCAGCTTTCAAATTGTAGCATGACTTGTAGTCTTTCGTTTCGTGGCCAAAGGGTCAGGTCACCGCGTCTCGGCACTAGCCTTTCGGCCTAGGCGGGTGAGGATGACGCCAGTGCCAGCTATTTCTTTGGTTCGGTTTTGCCTTTGATGTCAGCGACCATAGCGCGCACGATCTGCACTTTCACATCCTTGGCAATTTCGACATCAACAGTGTCGCTGTCGTCGGTCACTTTGACTACGGTTCCAACAAGACCACCCGAGGTGACGATCTTGTCGCCGCGCCGCATGGCCGCCAGCATTTCCTTGTGTTGTTTGGCGCGCTTTTGCTGTGGGCGGATCAGCAGGAAATAGAAAATGACCATCACGAAGATGATTGGCAACAGGCCAAAGCCGCCTTCGGCGAGCCCACCAGATTGAGCAAAGGCTGGGGAAATAAGCATTTTGTATCGACTCCACGCGTTTCGAAAAATCCCCAGCACAATAGACGCCCTTGTCCATCGGGGCAATGACCGATGCGAGCAATAAGAGCAAAATAAACCGAAATAAAAGGTGGTAACGCATATTGTGGGCTGGATGTGGGCTTGGTAAGGTCGAGCCATGACAGATCACGGTGAAAACAATGCCCTGCTGACCCAACTGACGCGCATCGCAAATGCGCTCGAGCGCCAGTCTCCTCCTCCACCAGATGCCAGCAAACTGCCCGAGGCCGAGGCTTATGTTTGGGACTCCACTAGCCGCAATCTTGATCCCGTCGTCAGCGTCAACCGGCTCGATTTGGCGCTGCTCTATGGAATTGACCACCAGCGCGATGCTTTGCTTGCCAACAGCCGAGCATTTGCCTGTGGCTTAAGTGCCAATAACGCGCTGTTATGGGGAGCACGAGGTACCGGCAAATCAACGCTTGTCAAAGCCGTACATGGCCTGCTGGTGGCCGAGGCAATGGAGTGTGGTCTAGTTGAGATTCACCGTGAGGATATCGAGGACCTGCCTTTCTTGATGGGCTTTCTTGCCAGTATTAACCGGCGTTTTATCATCTTTTGCGATGATCTGGCCTTTGAACATGGCGAAAGCACCTATAAATCATTAAAAGCTGCGCTCGATGGTGGTGTTGAGGGACGCCCCGACAATGTTATTTTCTATGCAACTTCAAACCGCCGGCACCTCATGCCGCGCCAAATGATTGAAAATGAGCGCTCAACTTCAATAAATCCATCAGAGGGTGTTGAGGAAAGCGTCTCATTGTCCGACCGATTTGGGCTTTGGATCGGGTTTCACTCAATTGATCAAGACGTGTTTTTCAAAATGGTTGATGCTTATGTCAAACATTTTGGCATTCCAACCGATGACGTTGATCTGCACGCCGAGGCGCTAGCTTGGTCAATGGGACGCGGTGCTCGCTCTGGGCGCGTCGCGTGGCAGTTCATTCTTGATCTGGCCGCTCGAACAAAAACACCACTCTAATCTTTTGATAGACTACCTTAAATTAGCTTATTAGGGTCCGCGGATCAATCGGACGCCTTGACTTACGGATTTCGAAATGTAGCTGTGGTGTGTCTACTTTTCCAGTCTGGCCAACCGTGGCAATCCTCTGCCCGCCTTTGACAATATCACCTTCATTGACCAGAACGCTGTCGAGATGCGCATAGGCAGTGATCACCCCATCCCTATGCTTGACCAAAATTAGTGTGCCAAAGGATTTGATCTCGCGGCCTACAAACGCAATGGTTCCACCGGCTGAAGCCAGCACATCAGAGCCAGGAACTGCTGCGATATTAATGCCGTCATTATGCACTCCGCGCGCGGCTGGACCGAATTCAGCAATCACCTCCCCTTCGACTGGCCACATAAAAGGTCCTCCTGTGATTGGTGCAACAAACTGTTTACGTGGCGGTTTTGGTACTGGGGTTACAACTTGTGCAACCACCTGCGTGGATGCTGTTCCGGTTTGCGGGGTTGTGCCGAAGCGAGCGAAATCCGGCTCTGCCGGTAATATCAAACGCTGGCCGATGATCAACTCCATTGGGATCTTGCTATTATTGGCTGCGGCTAGCTGCTGATCGCTGATGCCATAGCGTTCGGCAATCAGACTAGTGCTGTCGCCCGGGAATACTATGTGAAAGCGAGGTGGAGTAAGTTTTAACTGCTGGCCTGCGCCAATTATGAAGGGCGCTTCAAGTCCGTTGTCCTCGATAATCGCAAGCGGGCTGACTTGATACCGTGCGGCAATCGTGTAAAGGGTCTCACCCTTTAATACAGTGACATAGCCGTCATGCGGGATTGGCATGATGGCTTCGCGCTGCGGTGCAGTGATCAACGGTGCTAGCGACGTTTTCTTGGCAGACTCTTCCTGTTTTGAACAACCCGCAACCATGACTAGCGATCCAACAAGAAATGCGTGACACAGTAATGTTCCAAAATTACCTTGTGCTGACATTCATTATCCCTCAACCAGAGGAACAAATCTTACCGGCAAAATATAGTCTTTTGCAAAACCATTTTCTGTTCGGGTGATCACAACGAGATTCTGATCCTGCCCCTCGCCAACTGGTGCTACCATGATACCGCCGATCTTTAGTTGGTTTAGCAATGGGTCTGGCACAAAATCGCAGCCACAGGTTAATATAATCCTCTCAAACGGGGCCGTCTCCGGCCAACCGAGTGAGCCATCACCAAGCCGGAAGGTGATGTTTGAAATCCGCAGCGCACGGATCCTATTCTCCGCTTCAACGAGCAGTGGGCGCAGCCTTTCTACTGTGTAGACGCGGCGACACAGAAAAGTCAGTATAGCCGCCTGATAGCCGCTCCCGGTGCCAATTTCCAGAACACGTTCACGCCCAGTCAGAGCTAGTGCGCTAGTCATTCGGGCAACGACATAGGGCTGACTGATGGTTTGATCCATCGGGATTGGCAGGGACGCATTTTCATAGGCATGCTGTCTCAAGACTGTCGGAACAAAATCTTCGCGTGGTACTTTCTCCATCGCAGAAAGCACAGCAGCATCAATTATACCGAGGCCACGCAGGGTCATCGTCAATTTTGCTCTAAGGTTTTGGAAATCTTCCATGTCCGACTTCTTTTAGTTCTGCCAAAGGGATAGAGCCAAAGACTGGTCAAATCGCCGGGCTTTTGCTCGCTCATCCTTTGCCGTTAAAGATCTTCGTTGTCAGATTAGCTTGGGTATCAAAGTCGGTGATATCCATGCCAAGCGCTGTCAGCGCGATCCACCCCTCATCCATCACTGCACGGTCACTGCCGCTGCGGGTCGCAGGGTTGGCGACGACCGGTCCCAGGCGATAGCTGTTCGGCAAAAATCCAGCGACAATCTGGTCGCCTACCTTGTGCTGGTCGAGACCGGCCGGTTTGATCCCCTGGACCGCGTCAGCATCGCAAGAGGGAAAATTAACATTCATGATCGTGCGTTCTGGCCAACCGTGATCCAGCAAATGACTGATTACATATTTACCATGTTTTACTGCCACGCTGAAATCATGCTTTTCAACACCACCATTGCGCTGCGACAGGGCAATTGCTGGCACACCTTGCAGTGTAGCTTCCATCGCTGCGGCGATTGTTCCTGAATATAGCACGTCATCAGCGACATTCATCCCGGCGTTGACGCCGGAGAGAACAAGATCGGGTTTTCTATCCATTAGCTGTTCAAGCGCCAGAATTACACAGTCGCTTGGTGTGCCGCCGACGGCGAATTGTTGCGGGCCACGAGTTTCAACCATAATATCCCGGCGCAGCGTGATAGCGCGTGACGAACCCGATTTGTTATCCATCGGCGCGGCAACCCAGACATCATCGCTAAGCTGACACGCAATCCCAGCCAGTATCTGAATGCCTATCGCGTCAAAACCATCATCATTTGAAAGAAGAATACGGCCAACGGGCTTAGATGATGGCATAGGAACGTCCTGGAACTCAATAAAAACAATACAAAATGGTCAACAGACCACTAGACAAAAATTAATCAGCAGACCATCAGACCGCCGTGATCCGGTCAATACCCATGTAGGAATGCAGGACGGCTGGCAGAAGGACGGAACCATCTTCCTGCTGTCCATTTTCAAGCACCGCAATCATCGCTCGGCCAACCGCAACACCGGACCCATTCAATGTATGCACGAACTTGGTATCGCTATTTTCATCACGAAAACGTGCTTTCATCCGGCGCGCCTGAAATGGCCCACAATTGGAACAGGATGAAATCTCCCGATATATGCCTTTTCCCTCATTCTGTCCGGGCAGCCAGACCTCGATATCATAGGTCAGTTGGGCGGAAAAGCCGGTATCGCCGGTGCACAGCCGTACCACCCGATAGGGCAGTTCCAACTGCCGCAACACCTCCTCAGCGCAGGCGGTCATCCGCTCGTGCTCGGCGGTTGAATCGTCCGGCGTTGTGATACTGACAAGCTCAACCTTGCTGAATTGATGTTGGCGAATCATCCCACGCGTGTCACGTCCGGCCGAGCCAGCCTCGGACCGGAAACAGGGCGTGTGCGCCGTCAACCGCATCGGCAGGCTGCCGGCTTCGACAATCTCGCCCGCGACGATGTTGGTCAAGGGCACCTCTGCCGTGGGAATCAGCCATTTGTCATCGGTACGGTAGAGGTCCTCGGCAAATTTTGGTAATTGGCCAGTGCCGATCATCGTCCTCGTATTGACCAGAAAGGGCGGAATTATCTCGACGTAGCCATATTCGCTAGTGTGCAAATCAAGCATAAAGGCGGCGAGCGCACGTTCCAATCGGGCAAGTTGATGACGCAGAATAACAAAACGCGCGCCCGATACCTTAGCTCCAAGAGAAAAATCCATCTGCCCCAGCCGTTCCCCAATCTCGACATGATCCTGCGGAGTAAAGGAAAAGTTGGGGATCGTGCCATACGCGCGCACCAACTCATTGTCACTCTCGTCCCTGCCAACGGGCACGGCGTCATCGAGCAAATTCGGCAATTCCATCAACAAATTGTCCAGTTGTGTGGCAAGGGTGCTTTCTTCGCCTTCCAACTGCGGCATCTGCTGTTTGATGTGGTTGACCTCGGCGATCAACCGATCCGCATCCCCGCCCTGTGATTTCAGAGCGCCGATCTCTTTTGATGCCTGATTTCGTCGTGATTGCATGTCCTGAAGGCGCGCTTGAAGACCTCGGCGTTTGCTGTCAATCTCGAGGATTGCGCTGGCCATTGGGTCTAGCCCGCGCCGTGCAAGCGCTGTATCGAATTGGTCTGGATTGTCACGGATGAAGCGGATGTCATGCATAGCTGGCTAAAATCCTGGTCAAATGTCTCTAACTACTTAATTTTTAAGCGAATATAATCTGATTGGGATCACCCTTGCGCTTAAATTGTTTCCTCCTCCTTCGGAGCAATCATCCTCGCGCCGAAAACGGATATTTCATAAAGCAAGATAATCGGCAATGCCAGCAGCAACTGCGAGACCACATCGGGTGGCGTCAGCACGGCAGCGGCAACAAACGCAATGACAATTGCAACCTTGCGCTTGGCGGCAAGCCCTTCTGGCGTGACAAGCCCTGCGCGTGCTAGTAGTAACAGTACCACCGGTAACTCAAAAGCTAGTCCAAAAGCGAAAATTAACCGCATGATCAGTGTAAGGTATTCACTAATTCGGGGTTCGATTTCAATCGCCAATGCGCCATCCGTTGCATCCATCTCAAACGAAATAAAAAAATTCCAGGCCATTGGCGTCACCACATAATAAACCATTGCTGCACCAAGAGTGAATAGCACGGGGGTCGCTATAAGGAATGGCAAAAAGGCGCGTTTTTCATTACGATAAAGCGCTGGTGCAACAAATTTGTATATCTGCATACTGATTACCGGAAAGGAAATGCACAACGCGGCGAAAAACCCGACTTTGATCTGCGTGAAAAACCCTTCATGCAGTGCCGTGAAAATCATCCGACCGCCGCCCTTCTCTTCCATGATCTCGGCCAGAGGTGCCTGCAGGAAAATAAAGACGTGATTGGCAATGCTGTTGCTAACACCGCCCCCGGGCATCGGCGAGATGAACAGGACAAACAGAGCAAAAAAAGCCAACAGCGCAACTCCAAGTCGGTTACGCAGTTCAGTTAGATGACCGATTAGTGACATCTGTCCTCCGTCAGCCTC
>CAJWKB010000014.1 GCA_913042065.1 uncultured Alphaproteobacteria bacterium
CGGCGACAATATCGAAGCCGCCTTTGATAGTCTCGGCACGGATGACGCGATTCTGGAAGAAATAGTAGATTATGCAGCCGAAGCAAGCTTTATGGTAGCGCGCAACACAACGGGTGATATCAGCCATTTTCCACCAAGCCTGAACCACCATCGCAACGGGATACTGGCGCAATCAACAGCTCCAGCGCCCCTTGATGACGAAATCATCGCAGAAGGAATGAACGCCGTCGAAAAAATGGCTGATGCATTAGACTTGTTCGGACTTCTGGCACTGGAAGCCTTTGTTACGGTTGACGGCAAACTGCTGTTCAATGAAATAGCCCCCCGCCCTCATAATTCATTTCACTGGACGATTGAGGGCTGCACCACAAGCCAATTTACCCAACTTGCTCGCCTGTTGGCAGGAATGCCCTTTGGAGCAACGCATATCAAAGGTAACTGGCAGATGGATAATCTACTAGGTGAAGATATGTGGAAACTGCCTAAATTGCTCGCATCAACCGGCGTACATGTCCACCTTTATGGCAAGGCAGACATCAAGACCGGCCGCAAAATGGGGCACACTAATCGCCAGCTAAGCAGCGAGTGACTACGCTTATTTTAATCGCTAGTAACTGACTTTTTCAATTCAGCCAAATCAAAAGGCGTTGCTTGATAGAGATCATTGATCCAGTTGCTAATCAGCAAAAAAGCAAAGGGACGCCAGAAATTGACTGGCAGGCGGGCAGGATCATCATTAGGGAAATAGCCGACTGGCATCGCCGTATTCAATCCTTCGGACTGATCCCGGTAAAACTCATTGGCTAGCGTTTCTGCGTCATATTCCAGGTGGTTAAGCACAAAGAGATCACCACTTAGCGGATCCCGCGCCATACCAACACCGCAGTTATCTCCATCGGCCAAGACATCTAGCCCAGCGGTGACAAGATCAGCCGCCCTTGTTTCGGTGTAGCGAGAAATTGGCATTGGAAAGCTGTCAGTGAACCCATGCATCAAGCGACCTGAAACGTTCTGCAAACGATGCTGATAAACTCCAAAAAGTTTTGCAGCCATTTCAAATTTTGGCACTGCAAAAAAATGGCTGAGCAATGCCTGCGCGCCCCAACATACGCCAAGCCGGCGAAAACAATGGGTTCGCGACCATTCCATAATCTCAACCAATTCTGGCCAATAGGTAACATCTTCAAATGGTAGTGTTTCGATTGGTGCGCCAGTCACGACAAACGCATCAAAAAACTGATCGCGCACATCATCCAGCTGCCGATAGAACCGTCGTAGATATGCAGGCTCAGTATTCCGCGGCGTATAGCTCGCCGTAGTCATCAGTATCATTTCAACCTGCAGAGGCGTATTTCCAAACAACCGTGCAAACTGAATTTCAGTGTCACGCTTCTTTGGCATCAGATTGAGCAACAGCAGACGCAATGGACGGATATCTTGTCTAGCAGCTTGCTGCTGCGCCATGACATCAACCTGTTCAGCTAAAAGCTCGGTCATTGCAGGCAAATTGTCGGGTACTTTAATTGGCATTAAAACTCACCTCGGGTGGCAGCGATCAACCTGCCATCTTGTTATCCGAAATGCGGTTATAACTGATTAAACAGATTTTGCCAGTCACTTGATGGAGTGTATTCTTATGGTTAGGAGAGCCGGATCAGCGCCCTGTACGCCGACCCATTCTACCGACGATACCTTCAGCCAGCTTTTGACCAGCTGAAAAAATGGATCGGGCAGGCCCTGTCATCTGCGGAATCCTGGCCACATCCCTCAACCGCCGGTCCAAGAATGCCTCCGTAGTTTTCATGTCACTACTAGTATCAGCCATCCATGCAAGCAAAGTAGCACTGTAGACAGCGGCAAGCGTTGCCCGTTTCGTGTAAAAGGAGAAATCTGTGTCTTTTTGCCCGGCGGCACGCCACATCGCGTCAACCGTCCGGTAAAGTGTCCGTGCTGACTGGCTGGTATTGATGGGCAATGCCAGCAATGTTAACGCACGACGGACGGCTTCCTTGTGCGCTGACGCCTGCTTGAGCCTGAGTAAAATCAGAGATCGAACCATTAGATGCACCTTTTCCGGTTTGTCATCCAACGCCTCAAAAGCCGAAACCATTTCCGCATCTGCCATTGCAATATAGGTAACAATTGCATCGATAGGTCCAGATGGGAAGCAAACATTGACGCGTTCTAAATCAATACCAACATCGACAGCCCCAGCCATTAATGCTTCTTCTGTCCAGCCATCGAACGGAATATGCATTAACGCCGCTAGAACAATCGCAGCAGCCTCTTTCGATACACTTTCACCGGCAACACCCTTACCCGCCATCGACACTGTGACCCCTTGTCCAACCATCATTAACCCTTATAGCGTTCAACCATCAGAATTATACAATCTCACTCATAATACCACCCGGTGCGGCCTTTTGTCTTTTCTGTGCTTGCAATTAAACCCCTACCACACTTGCGCTTTGGCACTTTACATTCAATCCTTGCGTATGCTAACACCTCCCTCCGAGATAAATGGCTAAAAACCTTTAGAAAGGGTGTGAAGCTCGTGTACGTCACCGTTAGAGATAACAATGTAGATCAGGCATTACGGGTTCTGAAAAAGAAACTTCAGAGGGAGGGCGTGTTCCGGGAGATGAAAAATCGGCGGGCATATGAAAAGCCTTCTGAACGCCGCGCACGCGAATCTGCCGAATCAACCCGCAGAGTTCGTAAACTGATGCGTAAACGTCTTGAGCGCGAAGGCTACTAGCGTTAGCTAAGTTTTATATCCAATTGATCATGTTAAAGCCGCCCTAATTATTTTAGGTGGCTTTTATTTTGATGTGAGCTGTGTCGGGTTGAGAAGGTGAAGCAGCCTATTTGTATTTTGAGTGTTGACTATGGAGAAATGTCGATAGACAACGAATGCCCTCATTAGTTAAGTCAGCAATAGTATTTTAACTTGCATCTGCCAGAATGATCAGCCAAAACAATCGACCGGCGGGAGCCTGGTGAGCGGAGAAAGTTGAATAACATGAGTATTATGCAATGATAATTGGAGCACCAAAAGAAATCGCTAGAGGTGAAAAGCGCGTGGCAATGACGCCCGACAGTGCTTCGCAACTCCAGAAGCTTGGCTACGACTGTATCATCGAGAGTGGCGCAGGCACTGATGCTGGTTTCTCTGATGCCACCTATGAAAAGTCTGGGGTGAAGGTAGTCAAGACTGCATCAGCGCTATGGAAAACAGCCGACGTCGTAGTCAAAGTGCAGGGCGTTGGTTCAAAGGAGCAAAAGCATTTGCATCCCGGGCAGACAGTAATCAGCTTCTTCTGGCCTGCCCAAAACCCTGATCTGATGGAAAAATTCAAGGCGGCGAAAACCAACGCTATAGCGATGGATATGGTCCCCCGGATCAGCCGAGCTCAGAAAATGGACGCGCTTTCTTCGATGGCAAATATCGCTGGCTATCGGGCCGTTATCGAAGCGGGCAACCAATTTGGGCGTTTCTTCACCGGGCAGATCACAGCCGCCGGCAAGGTTCCTCCAGCAAAGGTCTTGGTGATTGGCGCCGGCGTTGCTGGCCTAGCAGCAATTGGAACGGCAGCGTCCCTTGGAGCCATTGTACGTGCTTTTGATGTTCGCCCCGAGGTGGCAGAACAGATAGAGTCCATGGGTGCCGAATTTCTAATGCTGGAATTCGATGAGGATGGTGGGGGAGAGGGTGGTTACGCAAAACCCGCCTCACCAGAATTCATTGATAAGGAAATGGCCCTATTCCGCGAGCAGGCATCAGAAATTGACATCGTTATCACTACAGCATTAATTCCAGGCCGTCCCGCACCAAAATTATGGCCAGCCGAAATGGTGGGCTTAATGAAGCCGGGGTCGGTCGTTGTTGATCTTGCCGCCGAGCAGGGTGGAAATTGTGACCTCACAGTGCGTGATGACGTGATTAAAACAGATAATGGTGTGACCGTGGTTGGATATACCGATTTTCCAAGCCGAATGGCCGCGCAGAGCTCGACACTTTACGCCACTAATATCCGTCACATGATGGATGATCTGACCCCGGAAAAAGACGGGCAAATTAATATCGATATGGATGATGATGTGATCCGAGGCGCCACCGTTGTCTATAACAGCGAGATCACCTTCCCGCCGCCCGCACCAAAGGTGCAGGCCATCGGGAAGGCAGATAGCTCGCCAAAAAAAGTTGAGCTAACACCCGAACAGAAGAAAGCACAGGAACTGGCGGCCCAGCGCAAGGCCGGGCGGCAACAAGTGGGGCTACTGACGATCGGCGGTCTGTTTATGCTGCTTATTGGCAATTATGCCCCGGCGAGCTTCATGCAGCATTTCATTGTTTTTGCTCTAGCCTGTTTCGTCGGCTTCCAAGTGATCTGGAATGTTAGCCATGCACTGCACACACCGTTAATGGCGGTAACCAACGCAATCTCCGGGATCATCATTTTGGGCGCCCTGCTTCAGATAGGCTCAAGCAACCAGATTGTTATGATTTTGGCGAGCATATCGGTCTTGATTGCCACGATTAATATTGTTGGCGGTTTCATGGTTACACGCCGAATGTTGGCGATGTTCCAGAAAAGCTGAACATAAAGAAAGATAACGCATCATGAGTTCGAATATCGTTACAGCAATCTATATCGCAGCCAGCGTTTTGTTCATTTTGTCTCTAGGCGGTCTCTCCAATCAGGAAAGTGCCAAACGTGCTGTCTGGTTTGGTATCGTTGGCATGGCTTTAGCGGTTTTTGCCACCATCTTTGGCCCACAGGTAACTAGCTATGAGTGGCTTGTGCCGATGATTGCGGTTGGCGCGGTGATCGGAATTGTTGTTGCACAGCGCGTTGAAATGACCGGTATGCCTCAGCTAGTGGCTGCCCTCCACAGCTTTGTCGGCCTAGCTGCCGTCTTCATCGGTATCAACTCCGAACTATCACCACCAAGTGGTTTGGTCGGAGCCGAAATAATCATTCACGAAGTCGAAATTTTTCTTGGCGTCTTTATTGGCGCAGTTACAACAACTGGGTCGGTCATTGCCTTTGGCAAGTTGTCCGGTGTCATTGATGGTAAACCGCTGGCACTGCCAGCTCGCAACCTAATGAACCTAATTGCTGTTGGTGCATGTATTTGGCTCGGTTTCATGTTCATGAATCACGCTGGTATCTGGACACTCTATCTGATGACAGCCATTGCCTTCGTCTTCGGAGCACATCTGGTAATGGCTATTGGCGGAGCCGACATGCCGGTGGTCGTATCAATGCTCAACTCCTACTCGGGATGGGCAGCAGCGGCAACTGGGTTTTTACTTGGTAATGATCTGTTGATTGTCACAGGGGCACTGGTTGGAGCGTCCGGTGCTATCCTTTCCTATATAATGTGTCGCGCAATGAACCGGAATTTTCTGTCAGTTATTCTAGGTGGCTGGGGCACAGCCACTGGTGCACAGCAGGAAGTCGAAGGTGAGATGATCGCGACCGACGTGGCATCGGTTGCCTCTGATTTGCAGGATGCGCAAAGTGTTATAATTGTTCCTGGTTACGGCATGGCCGTTGCCCAGGCACAGGGTGCCGTCTCAGAAATAACTCGCCGCTTGCGGGATCAGGGCAAATCAGTCCGCTTTGCTATACACCCGGTGGCGGGTCGCCTTCCTGGACACATGAATGTACTGCTTGCTGAAGCCAAAGTACCTTATGACATCGTTCTGGAAATGGATGAGATCAATGCTGATTTTCCCAACACGGACATCGTGATCATACTCGGAGCTAATGACATCGTTAATCCAGCGGCACAAGACGACCCGAATAGTCCAATCGCTGGAATGCCAGTGCTGGAAGTCTGGAAAGCACGACAAGTAATCATTTCTAAGCGTGGTCAAGGGCGTGGCTATTCAGGAATCGAAAACCCATTGTTTTTCAAAGAAAACTCGCGCATGCTCTATGGTGATGCCAAAGCTTCTCTCGACCAGCTTCTGGGTAATATCAACAGCTGACCCGAAGATAAAATCTAGCGCTTAACGTTACAAAAATATTGAAAAAGCAAACGGCCAACCCTCCCCCCGAGTAGTTGGCCGCTGCGATCTAAACAACTCGTGAATTTTTATTAGGCTCGCAGATTAGCTAACTTTATGCAACAGATTATCTGGAACGCCAACCGAGCGGGCTGCCTCAAGCTGTCTGGTGGCAAGTTTTTCAGTATCAAAATCGTCGATCAGATCATGGAACATTGTGTGCCAGTTAACCTCTGCGCCTAGATGCATGAAGACGGAACCGAGACCCACCGCCGCCCTATCCATCAACACGAATTCCCGTGGCGGTTTGATCCCTCCAATGCGTTTCAGCTCGGAATGCACCTGACCCGCGAGATCCCTGCCAGCCTTGCCATTACGCAGTTGTTGGATGGGCCGCACTCTGTCTTCGAGTAGTGGAGCATAGATGAAGCCGGCCCACATGTTCAGTACGTCGATGGCCTCATTATCAAGCCCGGAAAAACCCCAACTTTCATACGCGTGAACGGCTAAATCGCGGTCCTCGTCGCGGAGCGCCCTGTAGAGATCGATTACTCCACCAACAAATTGTGGCCGGAAAAGGCGAATTGAGCCAAAATCCATCAGATTTATTCGGTGTTCCGAATCAATTGAATAATTACCAAGATGCGGGTCACCATGGATCACTCCATAGAAATAAAACGGCACATACCAGACCCGAAACATTTTTTTGGCAATGTCATTGCGCAATTCTTGGGTAGGATTGCTCTCAAGAAACGGCATCACGCGCTGACCTTCAAGCCAGCTCATAGTAAGTAAACGTTCGGATGACAGATCGGCCCGGTACTCCGGCAGATTGACGCAATCCTCCTCACGCAACATGTAGTGATAAAGCTGCATATTTACTGCTTCACGCTGGTAATCTAGCTCTTCGCGGAGTCTCTCTGAGAGTTCGTCATAGACATCGGATGTAGAGATTGCTGAATCATACCTTTCATAGAGTTGCAAAACTAATTTCAATTGCCGCAGGTCAGCGTCAATGGCCGACGCCATATCGGGATATTGTAGCTTGACCGCAAGGATATTCCCTACCTCGTCAATTGCCTTGTGAACCTGGCCAAGCGACGCAGCAGAAACCGCCTCGCGGCTAAAAGATGAAAAACGCGATTGCCAATCAGGCCCCAATTCGGACGCCATGCGGCGACGGGTGAACAACCAGCCCATCGGCGGCGCATCAGCCTGCAGTGCCGCTAACTCCTCAGCATATTCTGGCGGCAGTGCATCAGGAATTGTTGAGAGGATCTGCGCCACTTTCATTATAGGCCCCTTCAGACCGCCCAATGCCTCCCGCAAATCGGCAGCGTGTTTCGATCTATCAATTTCCATGCCGAGATAACGTTCACCGGCAATGCGGGCAGCCAACCCCCCCATTGTGGTCGTCACACGGGCATAGCGGCGTAAACGACCGCCTAGCTGGCCGGTGTTTGCTGACCGTCGCTCAGATCCCTTTTGAGGTGCCATCAATCAAGGCCTTCCAACTCATCAATCATTCCGGAAATCATATCAAGGCCCAACGTCCAAAAGGTAGGTTGGCGTGCATCAAGACCAAAATTGGCTAACGCTGCGTCATACCGTTCAGTGCCGCCGGCACAAAGGAGGTTTTTGTATTTTTTCACAAAATCACCCGACATATTGGCCGTGTTAGCAGCCTGAAAACTTTGCCAGAGCGCGTTTACTAGACAGTCACCAAAGGCATAGGCATATACATAGAACGGCGTATGGACAAAATGCGGAATATAGCCCCAAATTGGCCGGTAATCATCGCCAATACGCACGGCAGGGCCGAGTGCCTCGCGTTGTGTATCCATCCAAATGTCCGAAATTTCCTCTGGCATCAATTCACCGTCACCACGCGCCGCATGGAAGGCCGTTTCAAAATTATGAAACGCAATCTGTCGTACCACGGTGTTAAGCATGTCCTCAACTTTGCCAGCAAGTAGGACACGACGGGTTTCGGCATCATTAGCACTATCAACAAGTTGTCTGAATGCAAGCATCTCGGCAAAAACCGACGCCGTCTCAGCAAGCGTAAGAGGTGTGTCAGACATCAGATAGCCATTTGCCGCAGCAAGACATTGGTGAACACCGTGTCCCATCTCATGAGCAAGGGTCATCACATCACGAGATTTTCCAGCAAAATTCATCAGAATATAGGGATGTACCGAAGGTGTCACAGGGTGTGAGAACGCACCCGAGCTTTTGCCCGGCCGCGGTTCAGCGTCGATCCAGTTGCGCTCAAAAAATAGCTGGGCGGTTGCTGCCATCTCTGGATCAAACTTGGTAAAGGCGTCAAGTACAATCCGTTCGGCCTCTACCCAGGAAAATTGCCTATCATCATCGCCAGGTAGTGGCGCGTTGCGATCCCACCAATCGAACTGATCGACACCCATCCAGCTTGCTTTAATAGTATAATATCGGTGAGAAAGATCGGCATTGCGACTGCTGACCGCCGATACCAACGCGTCAACCACCTCATCATCAACATCATTAGCAAGATTGCGTGATGCAACGGGTCTAGCGAACCCACGCCAGCGGTCCTCAACTGCCTTGTCCTTGGCGATGGTATTCAGGATAAGTGAGAGGAGCCGGTCATTCGCCTTCAGCGTCGCCGAAAGCGATTGCCCCGCTTCCTTACGGATTTTACCATTAGAATTGGTCAGCTTATCGAGTATCTCAGCTTCAGTAACTTCGCCCCCCTGAAAAGCAAATTTCATCGCGGCGGCGGTTTCGTCAAACAACCTAACCCAGGCGCCGCGTCCGGCTGGAGCACGCTCTGCTAACATGCGCTCCATGTCCTCTGACAGCTGATGCGGTGCCATTGCCCGCACGCGTCGCAACCAGGGATGCCAATGTGCAAATTTGTCTGTTTTCATCAAATTAGCAATATGGACGTCATCCATAACCGCTATTTCAAGTTCAACAAACAACAATATCGCATTAATCTCGGAGCTTACCTCACGCACCGATTGGTGGTGCTTGGCAATCGCCGCATCAATAGTGTTTGCGGCAAACAGCAGCTGAGCATGGCTCTGAATCTTTCCCAATAATTCAGATATACGTTCATATTCAGCAATCACCATTGCCAGCTCTGCACCAGACAAGCTAGCCAGTTTTCCCTGCCAATCAACGGCAAGCGCTGTCGCATCTTTCCGGGCTGAAACAAGATCTGTAGCCAAGACTGAGTCATCGACTCCGGCATATAAATCTTTCAAATCCCAAATCAGACTGCTGTCAGGCATGTCATCACCATTCCCACGAAAGTCGGTTTTTCTGCATTCAACAAAAACACACGCAGTAGAGGTTTACTGCTACGCTAGCGTTATTCGGATATGGGGAAAGAAAACGGAAATCGCAAGCAACGAACCCTGTCTTGTCACAAGAAAGAAGGGCCATGAACCGACGTGGCATCACATATGTCGTCGAAGCCAAGCGTTTTGCCCTTGCAGTGTCACTAAAACAGGCTTAACGTAAATTTGCTCGATACATGGGTGGGGAGAGCCTGGGCAGGCGATATCGTTCGTACTGTACCGGCACCGAAGGAGCAATTCCCCAGAAACTCTCAGGTACCCGTACCCATTCATGTGAGCACTCTGGAAAGTGGCACGGCAGTGTCCACCGACGGGGAACATCTGGCCTAGTGATGGTTTGGGCCATGATTAATCTCTCAGGTTCCGTGACAGAGGGGGCGTTGCCGATAGAAATCGGCGATGCCGTCTTTTGCGAGGAAACTGAGGAAATATTAGTTGGAAAATCGTCGAACCCCTCTTTATGACTTTCACGTCGCCCATGACGCCCGCATGGTGCCATTTGCGGGATGGGACATGCCGGTTCAATATTCTACGGGCATCAAGGCCGAACATCTCGCCTGTCGGAACGGTGCAGCTCTTTTCGACGTATCACACATGGCGCAAATCGAGTTAGCTGGCAGCGGTGCGGACGCGTTTCTCGAGCGCCTCACCCCAACAGACCTTGATGCGATCAAGGACGGGCGGGTGCGGTACTCGCTGTTCCTGAATGAGACAGGTGGAGTTCTTGATGACCTGATGATTGCCCGTTTTGAAGGCGCCTTGCATCTTGTGGTTAATGCCGGACGCGCCACGCATGATATAGCCCATATGGAAGCAAGTTTGACCGGTGCCGATACCAAGATGACTGTGCATGATGAGCGGGCTCTGTTGGCACTTCAAGGGCCAGGTGCGGCGGCTATATTGGAGGACCTTGGGCTTGATCTCAGCGGTTTTGTTTTCATGGACATCAAACGTTTTGCGCTTGCCGGTTTCGACTGTGTGATCACACGATCGGGCTACACAGGTGAGGACGGTTTCGAGATTTCCATGGCTGGCAGTGCTGCCCAGGCAATCGCCAACCTCCTGGCGGCGCGAAGTGATGTCTTTGTCTGCGGGCTTGGAGCCCGCGATACGCTCCGCATGGAAGCCGGGCTTCCTTTATGGGGACATGAGCTGAATGAGACAATTAATCCAGTGGCAGCCGGGCTGCATTTTGCAATTTCAAAACGACGGCGAGAGGCAGGCGATTTCCCTGGGGCCAAGCAGATCCTGCAGGATTGGAATCATGGGCCAGCGCAGACACTCGTTGGCCTGCTGCCAATTGGTGGCAGACCGGTCCGCGATGGCACCGACATAATGCTTGATGGAACGCCTATTGGCACCATCACATCTGGTGGCTTCGCCCCCAGCCTTAATGCCCCTGCCGCTATCGGCTTTGTTAACTCTAACCTGGCCGAACCGGGAACCGCTTTGATAGCCGCGACGCGTGGCAAAGAGTCAATTGTTCACGTCACAACCCTGCCCTTTGTACCACATCAATATTTTCGTGGGCCACAGACCCGCGCCGAGTAGCCAGAAGAGCCACAATGCCTTAAGGAGAAAAAGCATGTTACGCTATACAGAAGACCATGAATGGATCCAGCTTGACGGCGATACAGGTACTGTTGGTATTTCCCCCCACGCCATAGAACAGCTGGGTGACATTGTTTTTGTCGAACTTCCCGAAACTGGTGCCACGGTCACTAAGGGTGACGCAGTCGCAGTTTTTGAGTCGGTCAAGGCAGCATCAGACATTTATAGCCCAGCCTCCGGTGAGATCACGGCGACTAATGAAGCAATGCTTGATGATCTAACAGGCATCACTCCGGACCGGGCAACAGAGAGCTGGCTTTTTAAAGTCAAACTTAGTGACACCAGCGAACTGGATGAGATGATGGATGAGGAAGCATACGCCACAATGATTAGCTGATGCTTGTGCGATGCGATGTCCTCTAAAATTAGACACCGTATCTCCGGCCTGGAAAGAGCAATTAGAGAAAAATTGATTAAGAGCAAAGGAATAAACCATGTCACCATTGGATAACACACACAGCATCCCAGCAGCTGCCCCCCAGGCAGAGTTTGCGGCCCGCCATATCGGCCTTAATGCCCGCGATATCAGCACAATGCTGACAAAGGTCGGCGCAAAGTCAGTTGAGGCATTGCTTGATGAGGTTATTCCGGCAAACATACTGCGTTCCAACCCGATGGAAATTCCAAAGGCAATGTCAGAGGCCGAGGTGCTTGCTGACATGGCGGCATTAGCCAGCAAGAACAGCATTCAGACATCGCTGATTGGAATGGGTTATTATGGCTGCCACACGCCGCCCGTAATCCAGCGTAACGTATTTGAGAATCCAGCATGGTACACCGCCTATACCCCCTATCAGCCGGAAATTTCGCAGGGCCGTTTGGAAGCAATTCTAAATTATCAGACAATGGTGACAGACCTCACTGGTATGGATATTGCCAATGGCTCGCTTCTTGACGAGGCAACAGCCGCAGCTGAGGCCATGGCAATGGCCTTTAGGGCACATCGTGGCAAAGGTAATATCTTTCGGATTGATCCTAATACTCATCCGCAGACAATAAATGTCCTTAAAACAAGGGCCACGCCCATCGGTATCAAACTTGAAATTTTACCTGCGAACCTTCCTTTTAAACCAGAGTGTTTTGGTGCACTGCTGAGTTACCCTGGTAGTACAGGCGAAGTCCGTGACATCAAGCCAGAAATTGACGCAATTCAAGAAGCAGGTGGGATGGCAATTGTTGCCAGTGATCTTCTGGCGCTCTGTGTACTCGAATCTCCCGGGGCACTTGGTGCCGATATCGTGCTTGGCTCGGCGCAGCGTTTTGGAGTTCCCTTTGGTTTTGGTGGCCCGCACGCCGCCTTCTTTGCCACCAAGACAAAACATCAGCGTTCAATCCCTGGGCGTCTTGTTGGCGTCAGCCAGGATGCGCAAGGCCGAAAGGCCTATCGCCTTGCACTGCAGACACGTGAACAGCATATTCGCCGTGAGAGGGCTACGTCTAACATATGTACGGCACAAGTTCTGCTCGCAGTCATGGCGGGCTTTTATGCAATTTGGCATGGGCCAGAGGGGCTAACACGCATTGCCAATCATGCCCATAACATGGCCTGTCGCTTTGCTGAGTCGATGCGGCGTGCTGGCCGTACTGTCCGCTATGATGCGTTTTTCGACACCGTTACCATCGAGGCGCTTGATGACCGAGACGCGATGATGGCGTCGGCTCGCAAAGCAGGTTTTAATTTGCGCTCACTAGACCAGGCCTTCGCCGCCAGCTTTGATGAAACGACCACATCAGCACAACTTGAAAGCCTTCTGACGGCCCTTAATGGCCATGTACCAGCAACTGAAGATGTTATATCTAGTCTGCCGCAATTGTGTGTGAGGACGGCTGGCTTCATGCGACAGCCGGTTTTTCATCAATATCGGTCAGAAACCGAAATGATGCGGTATATGCGTAGCCTTGCCGATCGCGATCTGGCTCTAGATCGCTGCATGATCCCACTCGGATCCTGCACGATGAAGTTAAATGCCGCGGCCGAGATGATGCCCGTAACCTGGCCAGAATTTGCCAACATTCATCCTTATGCACCAGACGACCAGGCAGCAGGCTATCTAGAAATGATTGATCGGCTCGAGAAATTATTGGCAACAGCAACCGGCTACGCAGCTGTCTCGTTACAGCCAAATGCCGGCTCACAAGGAGAATTTGCAGGCTTGTTGGCAATCGCCAAATATCATGAGGCGAATGGCCAGGGCCATCGTAATATCTGCCTCATCCCGTCCTCCGCACATGGCACCAACCCTGCATCAGCAGCTATGGCAGGGATGAAGGTCGTGGTGGTAAAATGTGATTTGAATGGAAATGTGGACATGATTGACCTGCGAGCGAAGGCTGACCAACACCGTGATAATCTTGCATCGGTCATGGTGACCTACCCCTCAACCCATGGTGTTTTTGAAGAGTCAATTGCTGAACTATGCGATGTTATCCATGAAGCAGGTGGCCAGGTCTATGTTGACGGGGCCAACCTTAATGCCCTTGTTGGGCATTGCGCACCGCCAGAGTTTGGAGCTGATGTCAGCCACTTAAATTTGCATAAGACCTTTTGCATTCCGCATGGCGGCGGCGGCCCAGGCATTGGCCCGATCGGCGTGGCGGCGCATCTTGCGCCCTTTCTGCCAGGATCACCGCTCACCAGCGACAATGCGGTCAGCGCCGCACCCTTTGGCTCAGCCAGCATTCTGCCTATCACCTACGCTTATATCAAGATGATGGGGCCTAACGGTCTTACTAACGCTACAAGTATGGCAATTCTATCAGCAAATTACATCGCTGCGACGCTCGGCGATGTATTTCCAATTCTTTACACTGGTAGAAAGGGCCGGGTTGCCCATGAGTGCATTGTCGATATTCGTGGCATTCAGGATCGCTCTGGCATAAGCAACGAGGATATCGCGAAACGACTGATTGATTTTGGTTTTCATGCCCCAACAATGTCATTTCCGGTTGCCGGCACTTTGATGATCGAGCCTACAGAGTCTGAATCGCTGACAGAAATTGACCGCTTTTGTAACGCTATGCTAGCAATCGCCAGAGAGATTGAGCGAGTTGCTGAAGGCACTTGGCCAGCCGATGACAACCCCTTGGTCAATGCTCCTCATACAAGCGATGACATCCTTGCCGATGATTGGACACATCCCTACAGCCGGAGACAAGCAGCGAATCCTGAGGGCAATTCACAGGCCAATAAATTTTGGCCGCCAGTGGGCCGAGTTGATAACGCTTATGGCGACCGCAATCTCATTTGCTCCTGTCCGTCAATTGACGAATGGGAAGAAGAAAAGGAGTGGACGATTTTGTAGAGTTACCATCTCCATGATGATTTCTTTATATTTAATCATTCATGTGGACAATGGCCCATGAGAGACCTTCAGAGGCCCGGGCGTTCGCCAGTGGCCGCGCCAAATGCGATGGCAAGCACTTCCCATCCGCTTTCATCGCAAGCAGCAATCAGCATTTTGCAAGCTGGAGGGAATGCCCTTGACGGCGCCATCGCGGCAGCCGCGGTGCAGGCAGTTGTCGAACCCGGTTCAACTAGCATTGGCGGCGATTGCTTCTGTCTTTACACTCCAGATGGTGCAGGCAGGCCGGTTGCTTTCAATGGCTCTGGGCGGGCACCTTTGGGTCTAAGCAGCGAGTGGCTGTTAGAGCGTGGTATATCCAAAATCACACAGAAATCACCCCATTCCGTTACCATTCCAGGGGCGGTTGATGCCTGGATTCAATTGAACAACGATCATGGCCGACTACCACTTTCGGACATTTTGGCGCCGGCCATCACCTATGCGCGTGACGGCTATCCAATAACCCAACGTGTTGCTAGCGACTTTGTGGCTGGCTGTGATGTTCTAGACAGCGATGGGTTAGCGGTCTTTCTGGGACAGGGCAGCCCGCCGGCAATGGGAACACGGCATGCCCAGCCAGCGCTTGCCAGAACTCTAGAATGCATCGCCAAGCAGGGGCGCGATGGCTTCTACAAGGGGCAAGTTGCCGATGATATTCTTGCAAAATTGCGCGCCGTTGGCGGGCTACATACGGAAGATGATTTTGCCGCCGCCGTTGGCGAATATGTAGCGCCGATCAAAACAGCGTTCCGTGGATACGACATCTGGGAATGCCCCCCAAACGGACAGGGAATGATTGCCCTACAACTGTTAAACATCATGTCTGACATCGAAACTTTTGGCGATGACCCACTTAATCCAGATAGGATGCATTATGAAATTGAGGCAGGTCGTCTTGCCTATCGTGACCGTGGCACCTGCCTTGCCGACCCGGCCTTTTATGAGGTGCCTGTGGAAACCATCATCAGCCAAGACTATGCCGCTAATTTGCGGAAGATGATTGATCCCAGGCGTGCTCTTACGCAGCTGCCACCCTCACCACTTCCAGCTCATAAGAGCACTGTCTACATCACCGTGGTTGACGGTGAGCGCAACGCTTGCAGCTTTATCAATACGCTTTACTATGGCTTTGGGTCAGGAATCATGGCGCCGGAGTCAGGTGTGTTACTACAGAACCGTGGAATGGGTTTTGTCGTTGATCCATCCCATCCAAACCGCCTTGAACCAGGCAAACGCCCGTTACATACAATCATTCCTGCAATGGCAACGCGCGATAACCGAGCCGTCATGCCGTTTGGCGTCATGGGCGGTGAATATCAGGCTTTCGGCCATATGCAGCTGCTGACCCGCATGTTCGACTATGGTCTGGACATCCAGATGGCACAGGATATTGCCAGATATTTTCCCGATCCCTTTGAGAACAAAATTGAGGTTGAGAGTCCAGTCCCCGATGCAACGCGGCAAAGGCTGATTGAAATGGGGCATAACATTGTCCCGGCACAGCGTCCAATCGGCGGATCACAAGCGATCTGGATCGATTGGGAGCAGGGCATCCTGACCGGCGGTTCAGACCCCCGCAAGGATGGATGCGCAATTGGCTATTGACGCGGTACATCCCAGACCATCCGCCGGTCCCAAAAACGCTTAACCATAACCCCCGCATGTGGTAAACCGCCCACATATTCACCTGTCATGGACAAGAGTTGGCAATGCCCGATCAAGATCCTGTTTCCGCCTTTCGCGCATTGAAGGGTCAGCGTAAGATTGTTTGCCTGACGGCCTATACCGCCCCGATGGCAGCGGCTCTTGACCCGCATTGTGATCTGATGTTGGTCGGAGACTCGCTGGCGATGGTTGTCTATGGCATGGACAACACTCGCGACATTGATCTCGATACGATGATCCGCCATGGCAAGGCCGTGATGCGGCAACGGGAGAAAGCCCTTGTGGTGATTGATCTGCCAGCCGGCAGCTACGAGGACAGTCCACAACAGGCGCTCGCCAGCGCCCGCCGCGTGATTGATGAGACCGGGGCGCATGGCGTCAAACTCGAAGGTGGTGTCGCCATGCAGGCTCATGTGCAGGCCATTTGCAGTTCCGGTATTCCGGTAATGGGCCATATCGGTCTGTTGCCGCAGCACGCGGCCTCTGTCAAAAAGTTCCGAATCACCGGAAAGACGGACGAAGAGGCCTCGCAGTTGATGCGTGATTGCGAGGCGCTGGCCGAAGCGGGCGTTTTCAGCATAGTCATGGAAGGAATGATCGAACCGGTTGCCAGCGCGGTTGCCGCCGCCTGCCCGGTGCCAAGCATCGGTATTGGCGCCTCGCCAAACTGTGACGGCCAGATTCTCGTGACCGAGGATATGCTTGGCATGTTTGACGCCTATATCCCAAAATTCGTGCGAAAATTTGCCACCCTGCAACCGGATATCACGGCAGCGGCCATAGCCTACCAACAGGCGGTCATAAGCGGTGATTTTCCCGAAGCCGATCATCTCTATTATCTTGAGGGCGAAAAGAAGACGTGATGAAGCAGGTCGTGCAGGACAGGCAAGACGCCAGAACACGCATCGCCGAATGGCGCGGCAAAGGCCTGACAAGCTGTCTCGTGCCAACAATGGGCGGCATACATGACGGTCATCTGGCGCTGATGGAGCGGGCCCGTGCGGTTGCCGACAGGGTCGTTGTCAGCATCTATGTGAACCCAACACAATTTGCCGCCAATGAGGATTTTGACAGCTATCCGCGTGGCTTGGAAGCAGATATGGCCTCTATCGGACAACGGGCAGACATGGTCTACGCTCCTGTCGACCTATATCATCCATCGCATGCGACGCAGGTCAACCCAGCCGGTGCCGCGCTTGGACTAGAAAGTGAGTTCAGGCCGCATTTCTTCACCGGCGTTGCCACCGTCGTGCTGAAACTGCTGAATCAGTTGCCAACGGACTCTGCCATTTTTGGCCAGAAGGATTACCAGCAGCTTACGGTTATTCGCCAGCTTGTCCGCGATCTTGATTTGCCGGTTGAGATACTCGACCACCCAACTGTACGTGAGGCTGACGGCCTTGCGCTCTCATCACGCAACATCCACATGGCCGCCGAACATCGTGCCATTGCCCCGCAACTCCAAGCGATTTTGCGCAGAACGGCGCAACAGCTGCTGGCCGGAACGAGGCCGAAAACTGCGTTGGTCGATGGCCGAGATCTGCTGCGCCGTTCAGGCTTTACCGGCATTGATTATCTGCAGCTGTGTAACCCGATGAATTTGCAGCCAACCGAGGCCGTCACCGCCGAGGCTAGACTGCTTGGTGCCGTGCATCTGGGGGCTGTGAGGTTGATTGACAATATTGCTCTTGGGGATGTCAAATAGGCGATGACCACGGCGCTGTCTGACATCATTGATTTTTCTGCCTGCCCGGTTTCCAACCCGCTTTTCGCCCGCCAATGCGCCGCCCGTCTGGCAAGCGACGGCATTCTCACACTTCCCGGTTTTTTGCAGAGTGGTGCAGTTGATATGCTGGTCGCCGAGGCCGAGGCGCAGAAACATAACGCCTATTTCACCGCCTCCTCGCATAATGTCTACCTGTCTGAACCGCGTCCAGGTCTTGATGCCAGTCATGTGTTCAATCGCCAGATCATATCCTCAAAGGGCTGTATCACGACCGATCAGGTGCCGGAACAATCCAGGCTGAAAATCATCTATGATGCTCCGGAATTTCGGAAATTCATCGCAACGATCGTCGGTGAGCCGGCACTTTATGAATATGCCGATCCATTGTCATCGATCAATGTGCACTACGCTGATGAGGGTCAGGAGCTGGGCTGGCATTTTGACAATTCAGAGTTTGCCATTACTTTGCTGTTACAGGCGCCGCAGTCTGGCGGGCAATTCGAATATGTCCGTGATTTGCGTGATGCAGAAGCTGGTGAGATGAATTTTGCCGGCGTTGCCGCTGTTCTCGACGGTGAAGCGGTGATCGAGCGGCCGACGGTGACACAGGGGACATTGATGCTGTTCCGAGGGCGCAATGCGATGCACCGCGTCACCCCCACCATCGGCAGAACGACCCGCATTCTTGTTGTGCTTGCCTATAATGCCGAACCCGGCATCGCCCTGTCCGAAGCCGCACGCATGACCTTCTTTGGCCGCCTTGGCTGAACATTACAGACGCAACTTGAAACGAAACCCTAATCGCTGTTCCGTCCCTTTTGCAATGCTGGCAACCCGTGTTCGCCATTCAGAAAATGCAACCATTCCCAGCATGTCCTGCGGTTGGCCCAAGCGATAGGACAACCCATAATCCAGTTCCCGCTCACCTGCACCGAGATCAACAACATGATTGGCATAGGTGACACCACCATCAAGCGTTCGCGCTACCGGAACCCGGTAGGTGAACTTGGCGGATTCAAGCTGCACCGGTTGGCTGATGCCAAAACGAACCTCATCTGCATGCGCCGTGTCAATACGAACGCCAACCACCCAACTCGATGAAATCACCAAATCAGCTTTTTCCATGAGGCTTGGCGCGTTGCCAATGTCAAGAATGGTGATCCCGGA
>CAJWKB010000015.1 GCA_913042065.1 uncultured Alphaproteobacteria bacterium
AAGCCGGTTCTGGTATTCTTTTTTGCTAAATTATTGCACATTCAGGTCATACTTCGTTTAACGTATAGGATGACCTGTCCAAACAAGTATAAAGTAGTATTTTTTTTATACGGACGCCAGTGACGTTCGTTCCAATCTAACGAGAGACGCGGATATGAGTCAAAAGAAGCCATATGTGATTCTGACCCGTACGCTGCCTGGCTCCATTGAAACGCGAATGCGCGAATTATTTGATGCCAAGCTGAATGAGACTGATGAGGCCTTGTCGCAGGAGGCAATGATCGAGGCTGTGCAGACAGCTGACGTGCTGGTGCCGACTGTGACCGACCGCATTGACGCCGAGCTAATGGCCAAGGCGGGTGACCAGCTGAAGTTGATTGCTTCGTTTGGCACAGGAGTTGACCATATAGATCTTGCTGCTGTCCATCAGCGAGGGATTACCGTTACCAATACCCCAGGAGTTCTAACCGAGGACACAGCTGATGTCGCAATGGCGCTGATGCTTGCTGTGCCCCGGCGGATTGTTGAGGGTGACAAGCGCGCACGGTCTGGCAGCTGGCAGGGTTGGTCGCCTACGGGAATGCTGGGGCACCGGATCAATGGCAAGCGTTTAGGAATCATTGGCATGGGCAGAATAGGTGAGGCAATTGCTAGTCGTGCCCGTGGATTTGGTCTTTCTATCCATTACCACAATCGCAAAGCGGTGCATCCGGAGACTGAGGCCGAACTTGAAGCAACCTATTGGGAGTCGCTTGACCAAATGCTCTCACGTGTTGATATCGTCTCCGTCAATTGTCCGCATACACCGGCGACGCATCAGCTTTTGTCTCGTGAACGCTTGGCGCTTATGCGCCCATCGGCCTATCTGGTAAACACCTCGCGTGGTGAGGTTGTCGATGAGGAAGCACTGGCGGATCTTCTGGCACAAAAGAAGATTGCTGGCGCCGGTCTAGATGTTTATTCAGATGAACCCAACATTTCGAACGGGTTGATTGACTTGCCCAATGTCGTGCTATTGCCGCATATCGGCTCTGCGACAATCGAGGGGCGGCTGGAGATGGGAGACAAGGTAATTATCAATATTCAGACATTTTGGGATGGTCACGCTCCGCCGGATCGCGTCATAGAGGCGATGCTCTAGCCCATCTCTGCGCCAGTCATTTCACTCCACAGCACATGCATTTGGACCGCTTTCTGGTAGTGATTTCTATGCTGCTTCCGTTGAAGCCATCAAATAGTAAAAGCCGGCTTGTCAGGCTGCTGCCCATGCCGGTGACGAGTTTGATAACCTCAAGCGCCTGCATTGAGCCGATGACCCCCGTTACCGGCCCCAAAATTCCAGCCTCCGAACAGCCGAGTGCCTGGTGGCTAGTATCTGGCATTGCTGGAAACACGCAGCGGAAACAGGGGCTGTCCTCAAAGCCTGCAATACCGCTCTGGAAAACGGCAATCTGGCCTTCGGTCCGCACCGCACCGCCGAAGACAAGAGGGGTCTTTTCCCGGTGGGCGGTGTCGCCAAGCAGATAGCGCGTTTCAACATTGTCCGAGCAGTCAACGATTACATCGTGGGCAGCGATAAGTTTCCGGATATTGCCAATAGTAGCCCTTATAGGAAGCGTTGAGAGTTTGATATCTGGGTTAAGAAGCGAGGCTGCCGTTACCGCGTGTTTGACCTTCTGGCTACCGATATCCTGAGTTTGATAGATGATCTGGCGATTCAAGTCACTGCGTGAGACCATATCATCATCAATTATGGTGATGTTGCCAACACCTGCTGAGGCCAGATAGAGCAACACTGGCGCACCAAGGCCACCAGCTCCAACAACTAGCACCTTTGCACTCAGCAACGCCTTCTGGCCGTCCTCACCCATTTCCGGCATTATTACTTGTCGTGCGTAACGTTCCAGATCCGCATCATTCAACATCAATCAAACACCTGTCGATCCAAACCCATCAGCGCCCCGCGCCGTAACATCAAGGTCACTGGCTTCCATCGGATGACACATTGCCACCGTGGCAATCACCATCTGTGCAATGCGCATTCCGCGTGTGATAATAAAATTCTCACTACTAAGATTAATTAATATCACTGCAATCTCGCCGCGATAGTCACTATCAATCGTGCCGGGGGCATTAGCAATAGTGACCCCATGTTTAAGCGCCAGTCCAGAGCGTGGCCTGATTTGCGCTTCGTATCCCGGTGGCACCGCCATCGCAAAACCGCAGGGTATCGCATGACGCTTGCCTGGTGCGAGGGTGAAATCAGTTTCCACTGCTGCCCTGATATCCATACCCGCTGCGCCAGCAGTGGCATAGTAAGGTAGATCGATATCAGCGCCATGAGGTAATCGTTTCATCGCAATGAAAATTGGATGTGTCTTTGCTTCAGGATTTGGCATTGACCGCTCCAATAGTGTCGATAATTCGCTGAACAAGCTTGTGCGCAAGCTCAGTCTTGAGCATCATCGGCCACCTCTCCTGTCCGTCACCAGTCATCAGCGATACCTTGTTTTGCGCATTTCCAAAAACGGTCTCGCTCGACCCATCCGGTGAAACTGCATTTGCGAGGATCCAGTCACAGCCCTTGCGCTGCAGCTTTTCGCTGGCATTTGCCTGTAGGCCATCTGTCTCGGCGGCGAATCCGATGACCAGTTTGGGCCGCTGTGAATGGGATGAGAGCCGTGCCAAAATATCTGGGTTTTCGGTCAGGAAAAGGGTTGGCGCTGCAGCGTCGCTGGGATGTTTCTTGATCTTGCCTTCGACCCGTTCACGCGCCCGCCAATCAGCGACCGCGGCTGTGCAGATGGCAATATCCGCAGGAAGTGCTGCCATGCAGGCCTCAAGCATCTGTTCGGCTGTTTCAACACGGATCATTTTTACCCCCGCTGGATCAGGGATATTAACGGGTCCACTGACCACTGTCACCCTAGCCCCGCGTTTGGCCAGGGCTTCGGCAATAGCATGCCCCTGGCGTCCGGAGGAATGATTCGAGATAAATCGCACAGCATCAAGCGGTTCAATTGTGGGGCCTGAGGTGACAAGCGCATGTCTTCCTGTAAGATCGTCGGCACTAACTGCTTGTGCAAGCTTTGCCAACACTGCTGTGACGATAGTCTCTGGTCCGCTCATCCTGCCCTCACCTTCTTCACCGCAGGCGGTATCACCTGCTACGGGGCCGATCATATCGATTCCGCGCTTGCGAAGCGTTGCCAGATTGGCCTGTGTCGCTGCATGGGACCACATTGCTGGGTTCATGGCTGGTGCCATGATAACCGGCGCTGTTGTGGCTAATAACAAAGTTGTGGCCAAGTCATCCGCCAGCCCCTGTGCAGCACGTGCCATGAGATTTGCCGTTGCTGGCACAACAACAACCAAGTCCGTCTCTCGCGCCAGCCGGATATGCCCCATCTCCGCCTCGTCGGTCAGTGAGAAAAGATCTGTGTAGGTCTTTTGCGCGGTCAGCGCTGACAGGCTGAGAGGGGTGATGAATTGCTGTGCCGCTTTTGTCATCACACCAGTTACCGTGATGCCGTGATCCTGCAGCCGCCTACTTACTTCAAGGGCCTTATAAGCAGCGATACCGCCACCAACAATCATCAATATTGCGGCACCGTGCCTCTTGGGAGCATGTGGCCGTCCAGATTTGACTGCTGGTAGAGCGGTGATGCCCAGGGTCTGTGGATCAACCTGGTATCCACGCTCCTGCAGGGCCTGACAGATCAAGGGCCGCGCCCTGGTTGGTAGGGAGCCCTTGGTCAGATAATTGCTAACCGCGCTTGGTCCAACGCCCAGCAGTTGCTGCAGCGGTTCACGACCGCCAAGCGCTGTAATCAGCGCCGCAATATCCATCCGCGACATGGAAAGTTCTTTCATAAAAATTCAATAATTTGAATTTACGTGAAAAAACCGATGATTGCAACCAGAAGAGCGAAAATCGAAACTGTTATGGACAGGTTTTTATTTGAATTCTGGGGGAGGTGATGTGGGCGATCTTCAAGATCCTTCAAAAGACGCGGCAGGCGTGAGGCCACTAGCATGGCGTCCTCAAGAAAGGTTTCTGCCCGTTTTGCCAGACTTGCCTGGTCGGCTATCCATTGCATCGCGAGCGGCCTCGACAATGACCACATATCAGCGCTCGGATTGAGTTGGCGGGCAACGCCCTCGGCCATCATCATTGTTTTCTGTAGTAGATTGAACTGGGGCTGAACCTCAATCTCAAAACGGGTTGAGAGCTGGAAAATCTGACCAAGCACAGTTCCCAGCGATACATCCCCGATGGTTTTGCCCATTACCGGGTCGGCAACAGCGCGCACCGATTGAGCAAAGCGATGCAGCGATACATCCTCACCAAGCATGCCAGCATTCATATGCAGTTTTGCAACCATATCGTAATCACGGTCCAGCATGGCCATCAGCAGTCGCGCCAGAAACAGCCTGTCGGCGAAATCAAGATGACCCATTATGCCAAAATCGATTGGTACAAGCCGCCCATCGGGCGAAATGAAGATATTGCCCGGATGCATGTCGGCATGGAAAAAACCGTCGCGGAACACCTGGTTGAAAAAGCTGTTTGCCGCCGATTCAGTCAGTCGGCCCACATCATGGCCGGCAGCCCTGAGGGCTGACACATCATCGATTCGAATACCCTCAATCCACTCGATTACTAGCATACGGGAGGTGCTACTTTCCAGATCGACCCATGGGACGTGGATTTCCTTATCCTCGCGCAGATTGTCAGCCAAACGGCCCGCGGCAGCGGCTTCCATCCGCAGATCAATCTCGATGTCGGAAATCTCGACAAATTGTTCAACGGCTGTTACCAGCTTAAGCCGGCGCAATCCCGGCGCCACCCACTGCATAATGTTGGCAAGTGCGAAAAACAAAAGTGTGTCGGCGCGCATCCTTCGCTCAATATTTGGGCGCAGTAGCTTGACCGCGACCTGTCTACCATCGCACAGCCTTGCTTTGTGAACCTGGGCAATCGATGCGGCGGCAACCGGCTCGCTGGCAAAATCGCTGAAGGTTTTGGCTAGTGGCGCTCCAGTCTCGCTTTCGACAAGTCTGTGAGCGACAGAGGAATGAAAGGCTGGCAGTCGATCCTGTAGTAGGCTCAGTGACAGGCTCATCTCTGGGCCGATGAGATCAGCACGCGTTGAGAGCGCTTGGCCAAATTTCACAAACCCCGGTCCAAGTCGTAGCAAGGCATCGGCGAGCGCACTGCCTGCATCTTTGGTTGCCGTGCGGGATCGTACCAGCCTGTCTAAAAACAGACAACAACGCTGCATCCAGTTTGGAAGCAAGGTGATTTTACCAACATGTCCGAGTACGCCGGCCCTGCCGAGATGCCAGGCAATGGCAGGCACTCTTAACAGGGCTAAAATTGTATGCCAGAGCGAAGGCCGCATTAGTCGAGCTTCCAACCGGAATGGATGCAGGCGATGCCAGCGGAAAGGCTGCGCACCCTGATCTGCACAAAGCCAGCGCAGGCAAACATATCAGCTAGAACCTCCGGCGTAGGGAAAGTCCGGATCGACTCGGCGAGATAGCGATAGCTTTCTGCGTCACCGGCAACAATCCGTCCCATTAGCGGCAGAGCTTTAAAGGACCAGGCGTCATAGATGCGCTGCAATGAATTGCTTCTCAACTGTGAGAATTCGAGGCATAGGAAGCGGCCGCCTGGTTTTAGGATACGATGCGCCTCGGCGATTGCGACTTGTCGGTTGGTGACATTCCTTAGGCCAAAGGCGATTGTGACGAAATCCGCGATCTCATCATCAAAAGGCAGACATTCTGCATTGCCAACGCACCACCTTAAACGGTCATTATATTTCGCGATGTCACGCCGGCGCCGTCCAGCACTCAACATGGCGTGATTAATGTCGCTGATTGCCGCGCTGCCACCACCGGCACGCAGAAAACGCAGACTGATGTCGCCCGTTCCTCCGGCAAGATCGATCAGATGTTGATTAGGCTGCGGGGCCATCCAATCAATCAGTGCGGCCTTCCAAAGGCGGTGAACGCCACCGCTCATCAAATCATTCATAATATCATACCGGTAGGCAACCGAGTCGAAGACGCCGCGGACAAGCCGCTGCTTGTCCTCACGGTTGACAGTGCGGAATCCAAAGTCGATGGATGATGTCTCGCTGAATTTTTCCTGCCTAAATCTGTCGTTCATCATTTATGTTCCGTGTTGATGGATCACCGGTTGCACGCTTTTTCTCTGGGGTGTTTATCTTACTATCTGCCTATATAGTATGAAAGATGCGAAAATGTGAATCTTCTTTGCACCCACGATTGTTGCAACCCAATGACGAGATATATGCATGCCTGAATTGCCCGAGGTGGAAACTGTGCGACTAGCACTGATGCCAGCACTTACAGACTGCCGCATAATCCAGGCTTATGTTGGCCGTCCTGACCTACGCTGGCCGCTGCCCAAAAAACTTGCCAAGAGGCTTGTGGGTCGCATTTTTGGGGCACCTTACCGACGTGGTAAGTTTCTGCTATTGCCACTCGACGAGCAGGAAACACTACTCTTACATCTTGGCATGTCAGGGTCGATTCGGATTCATGAAAGCCCGCCAGAATTGAATAAGCACGATCATTTCATGCTAGCAATGGCACCGTTTTCCCGCACGGTGGCAACAACGTTTATTGTGTTCAATGATCCCCGTCGGTTTGGCTGGATTGATCTGTTTAGTGATGAAGTTCACCCAATGCTGGCCCAAATGGGGCCTGAACCTCTTGGCAATATGTTTTCTGCTGCTTATCTGACAGCCGCCCTGTCGAATCGGTCTGGTCCCATAAAGACGGCACTGATCAACCAGCAGTTGGTTGCCGGAGTCGGCAATATCTATGCCTGTGAGGCTCTATTTTATGCTGGAATTTCACCGCGCCGGAAAGCTAGTTCGATCAAGGGAAGGCGCGCGCAACGCTTGACATTAGCCATCCGCGATGTATTGCAGTGGGCTATTGCTGAAGGTGGAACTAGTTTGCGGGATCACGTGCAGCCTGGCGGTGAAATTGGCTATTTTGCACAGAAACTGGCCGTTTATGGCCGTGAAGGAGAGTTCTGCCATCAATGTGATGGTCGCATCCGGGCGATTGTGCAATCGGGTCGCAGCAGCTTTTATTGTTCTAACTGCCAGCGGTAAGCCATTATTTAGTGACGACGTCGAACTGACAGCCGGATGTTTCTGATGTTGATATTGCGTGAATGCAAGGTTTCCTGTCGCCGGGGTTCACGTGATGTGAAAATTTGTTTGAAATTGCTTGACGTGGCCCGCTTTTCATCCTAAGAACCGGCTCTGCTTCTGTGTTTATTAGGAATTTGCTTGCCTCATGGCTAATCACAAATCTGCCAAAAAGCGCATTCGACGTAATGCCAACAGAGCCATCGTCAATGGCGCTCGCATGAGTCGTATAAGAACCTTTGTGAAGAGGGTAGAGGCAGCAATCGCATCAGGCGATGCAACTGCAGCCCGCGAGGCTCTTCGAATTGCCCAGCCTGAGCTTCAGCGCGGTGTAACTAGGGGCGTCCTTCATCGTAATACAGCGTCACGTAAAATTTCACGTTTAGCCTCACGAGTGAAAGCTCTAGCCGCCTAATATTGCAATCTTACTAACCGATACGCGGCAATGGCTTTGACTCGTTACGATCGGGGTGCAAACGCCGTGATCTACCGGTCAGGTCCTTTTTGTTTATCCTTAGTTTCATGGCCTTCGCCTATTCTTGCTTCATCTTTGGCTCGATCGAAAGCAACGTATTTGCATCCTGCTTTTCATGCGGTTTGTAATCAACTGCCGATTCGGCTGTTGAAAAATAGTGATTTGTTCTGTTGAAAGCCATTTTCGCAAGAGAATTGTGTCAACAAAAATTACTGCATATTACCCCACTTTATTTTCCGATTCTGCCGTTTCAGCATCTTGCATAGCATCTATCAGACTCGGTAAGGTCTAGTTCTGCGTTGGTCACCCGATCATCTAAGTTGAATTTTATATTAAAAGAAAAATCCGGGGTTATTTATGTCGGCTGACCATGAAAATGATATGATGCCATATGGACCGGCCGATTTTTCTAGAACAGAGCCACTGGGGCAGGGTGTGGCTAGTTCCGAAGGAAGAAAAGTAACAGCTGATCTTGAGAATGTATGGAGCCGTGTAACTGAACGATTGCGTCGGGACATCGGCGATGCGGCATGGCGCCATTGGATAAAGCCATTGCGCGTCAGTCGCTTGCTTGATGGAACGCTCATTCTGGAGGCAGAATCATCTCTCGCCAGAGACCGTGTCAGCAGTCAATATGCGGACCGGCTCCGGGTAATTTCCGCAGCGGAATATGGCGGAGTCAAACAAATTGAGGTGAAGCTTGCAGCGCCTACCATCGTTGATAACAAAAGGAAGGAGATTGGTCAGCGCGCCAACGATGCTGATACGCGCAAAGCGCCTGTTGGAACTGCTGATGACAATCTGACCGCTGGTCTTGATCGACGCTATACATTTGCTAATTTCGTTGTGGGCAAACCAAACGAACTGGCCTTTGCCGTTGCTCGGCGCACCGCGGAAAGTGAGCGTGTCTCTTTCAACCCCCTTTTTCTTTACGGTGGTGTTGGCCTTGGCAAAACGCATCTGATGCATGCTATTGCTTGGCAAATTCGTGAGCAGTCGCCAAGGCGTAAGGTGATGTATCTGTCCGCGGAAAAATTTATGTACAGGTTTGTGCGTGCGCTGCGATTTCGCGATACCATGTCATTCAAAGAACAATTCAGGTCCGTTGATGTGTTGATGATCGATGACGTGCAATTTATCAGTGGTAAGGAATCAACACAGGATGAATTTTTCCACACGTTTAACGCTTTGGTTGAGGGTGGGCGTCAAGTTATTGTTTCGGCTGACAAGTCACCAACTGATCTTGAGGGGATGGAGGAGCGCCTTCGGTCACGGCTTGGCTGGGGTATGGTAGCGGATATTCATCCTGCCGACTATGAATTGCGCCTGGGGATTCTGCAGGCTAAAGCAGAACAAATGCAGGTGACCATTCCTGATAAGGTTCTCGAATTTCTGGCGCATCGCATCGCCAGTAATGTGCGTGAACTTGAGGGCGCGTTGAACCGTATTGCCGCCCATGCCATGTTGATCGGCCGGGAAATCACCATTGAAAGCGCGGCTGATCTGCTAAGCGACCTGTTGCGTGCGAGTAGTAGGCAGATCAGTATTGACGCTATCCAGAACCGGGTGGCTTCACACTATGGTGTTCGAGTTGCCGAGATGTTCTCGCCAAGGCGCGCGCGCAACATCGCCCGCCCGCGGCAAGTGGCGATGTTCCTCGCAAAAAACCTTACCTCGCTCTCCTATCCTGAAATCGGCCGTCAGTTTGGGGGGCGCGACCACACGACAGTGATGCATGCGGTTCGCACCATCGAAGGGCTTGTTAATAGCGATCAGGCAGTGGCAGAGGATGTTCAACTTCTCAAATCCTTGCTGTCCGCATAGACGTCATTAAACAACTTAAAGTTCTGCCCGCTACCCTCTGCTTGCTAGCCTTGGGTATAGGGATCCGTTGGCGTGTGAGGCTCCGGTTAAAAACTCAATATTTTGATGTTTGTTTGTTAATTTCATGCTATATTTTGTGGGGTTAAGTCTTCTTGGGCAGCGGCTTAAATTGCCCGACATGCCGTTGTACCAGAGGTTGCCCATGCGTGAAAGTGAATGCGGCGCTTTTGCCGTCACGAGAAGCAAAGAGAAAGCTTATGAAACTTACCATAGATCGTATGAGTCTTTTGCGTCCGCTTGGTCATGTGCAGTCTGTTGTTGAGCGTAGAAACACTATTCCAATCCTAGCCAATGTCGTGCTTGAAGCCCGCAATGGCACGCTTGCAATGACCGCGACCGACATGGATATGGACATTTCGACGGAAATTGGCTGTTCTGTAGCCACTGACGGCACAACAACGGTTTCGGCTCACATGCTCTATGATATTGTGCGCAAATTGCCTGATGGAGCTGAGATTGAGCTTTCAGTTGTTGATGGCCATGTCGCGATAAGTGCTGGCCGGTCAAATTTTTGCTTACCAACATTGCCGGTTGAGGATTTTCCAGCGATCAGTGCCTCAGAGATGCCGGTAAGCTTCATTGTCGTGGCTGCTGACATTCGTGATTTGATTGATGCCACGCGTTTTGCGATCTCTACTGAGGAAACGCGCTACTACTTGAATGGTATCTATTTACACAAGGCGGAGTCGGGTGATTTATGTGCGGTGGCGACCGATGGTCACAGACTGGCGATGACGCGCCAGGCGTTGCCATCTGGTGGTGCTGCTATGCCCTCGATCATCCTGCCTCGCAAGGCAGTCACCGAATTGCGCAAGTTGCTTGATAGTTTTGAAGGCGATGTCACCATTTCACTTTCTGATACGCGTGCGGAATTTGGTTTTGGGACGGTGCGCCTGAAAAGTAAGCTAATAGACGGTACGTTTCCTGATTACACACGTGTCATTCCTCAGGGAAATGACCGGATCATGCGGGTTGATGTTGCAGCGTTCTCAGCGGCAGTTGACCGCGTGTCTACTATCTCCTCGGAAAAGTCGCGCTCGGTAAAGCTTAAACTCCAGGCAGGTGTTCTTAACCTGTCAGCAAGCAGCACGGATGCGTCCAGTGCTGTTGAAGAGCTGGAAGTAAGTTATGATGGACCGGAAATGGAAATCGGTTTTAACGCACGTTATCTAATGGACATTGCCAGTCAGGTGGCTAGCGATACGATTGAGTTTGCGCTGGCTGATCAGGGATCGCCGAGCCTTGTTCGGTCTCCTGGCGATGAGGCAACCTTGTTTGTTCTTATGCCAATGCGGGTGTGAGTGTTCTTTGGCGGGTGTTTTTCAAAAACTGAAGGCATTGGACGAGGTGCCAGAGGCCACACCCGGCTTATCTATGTCTTCGATCAGCCTTCATGATTTTCGCAATTACGCGGATGCACGGTTTGAGGTTTCTCCTGCGCCGGTCCTGGTTCTGGGGCCGAATGGCGTTGGCAAGACTAATTTGCTGGAAGCGCTTTCTCTTTTGGCGCCTGGTCGCGGCATGCGCCGCGCCCGTGCGGAGCATCTTAGAAGGCATGGCACCGGCATTGCCTGGGGCGTAGCAGCAACAATGCAGTCATGTAACGGTCTCTGCCAAATCGGAACGGGAGTGCCGGCAGATTCAGAGACTGGCCGCCGTGTGATGCGGCTAAATGGTGATACCGTTTCGCAGGCAGAAATTGGCACGGTGCTGTCAGCATCCTGGTTAACCCCACAAATGGATGGAATTTTTGTGGATAGCCCCGGAACTCGCAGACGGTTTCTGGACCGGTTGGTCATTGCGTTCGACCCGGCCCATATTGCGCGGACAAATCGGTATGAAAAATCCCTCCGTGAACGAGCGGTTCTCCTCAGCGAGGGGCGCGGAGATGACGCCTGGCTCTCAGCGCTAGAGTTAAACCTTGCTGAGATGGCCGTGGCGATTACCGCGGCGAGGTTGGATTTGATTGAGGATATTAATATAGAGGCGGAACAGGGATGGTTTGGATTTCCTGGTGCGTGCCTTAATCTCGATGGTGACACCGAGCGCTGGCTTGCGGAAATGCCGGCTCTAGCCGTTGAGGAACAGTTGGCAGCGGCAGCGCGTCGCGCTCGGCTACAGGGTGAGAAAACGATGCCAGGCCCGCATGCTAGCGAACTTGGCGCTACACATCTGCAAACAGGAATCGCGGCTGTAATGGCATCAACCGGTCAGCAGAAAGCGTTGTTGATTGCTGTCATTTTGGCGCACGCCCGCCTGCAACAAAGGCGAATGGGTCGGCCACCGCTGATGCTGCTTGATGATGTCGCGGCCCATCTTGATGTTGAACGTCGAACGTCGCTGTTTGAGGCGGTTGGCGAGCTTGGTGCGCAAAGTTGGTTTAGCGGTACGGATATTGATGATTTTAACGGATTGGTGGATCAGGCCCAGATAATCCGGATTACTGTTGCTGATACCGATAGTGGTTCCGCAATAATTGAGGTGGTGTGATGAGTGATGACGATAGCGCGGTTGCAGATCAAAATGGTGATTATAGTGCCGATGCGATTAAGGTCTTAAAGGGTCTTGATGCAGTTCGTAAGCGTCCGGGCATGTACATTGGCGATACCGATGATGGGTCTGGTCTCCATCATATGGTTTATGAGGTTGTAGATAACGCGATTGATGAGGCGCTTGCCGGACATTGCGATGTGGTTCATGTCGTCTTAAATGCCGATGGGTCTGTCACTGTCACGGATAATGGCCGTGGTATTCCCGTTGATATTCATCCCGAAGAGGGTGTCTCTGCTGCCGAAGTGATAATGACACAGCTACATGCTGGAGGAAAGTTTGACAACAACTCCTATAAGGTCTCGGGTGGTCTACATGGTGTAGGTGTTTCGGTTGTCAATGCGCTCTCTGAATGGCTGACGCTAACGATTTTCCGTGATGAAAAGGAGCACAGCCTGACCTTTCGGAATGGTGAGGCTGACGGTGCGCTGACGATTGTCGGCGATGCCACTGACCAATCAGGGACACACATCACCTTTATGCCCTCAGCTGAAACGTTTTCAAGCATCCAGTTTGATTTTGCAATTCTAGAGCATCGGTTGCGTGAACTGTCATTCCTCAATTCTGGTGTACGAATCAAACTTGTTGATAACCGCTCTGCTGAACCGCGCAATTCAGAATTTTTCTATGGAGGTGGGTTAATGGCCTTTGTTGAATGGTTAAACCGGTCGCGGAATGCCATGCATCAAACCATCACCGTTGAAACCACCCGCGATGATATCACTGTTGAGCTAGCAATGAGTTGGACAGATTCTTTTCATGAAAACACATTATGCTTTACCAATAATATTCCGCAACGTGACGGTGGGGCACATTTAGCCGGTTTCCGAGGGGCGATGACCCGCGTTGTGAATGCCTACGCACAATCTTCCGGCATCGCCAAGAAGGAAAAAGTACAGCTGACAGGAGATGACTCGCGTGAGGGATTGACAGCGATTGTATCAGTAAAGGTACCTGATCCAAAATTCTCCTCACAGACAAAAGATAAGCTAGTGTCATCCGAGGTGCGGCCAATTGTCGAACAGGCTGTTGCGGATTGTCTCAATCAATGGTTTGAGGAGCATCCATCAGATGCACGCAAAATTGTGTCAAAAGCCTATGAGGCTGCTGCTGCGCGAGAAGCTGCTCGCAAGGCGCGTGATTTGACGCGGCGCAAAGGGGTAATGGATATAGCTAGCCTGCCGGGCAAACTTGCTGATTGTCAGGAGCGCGATCCGTCAAAGTCCGAAATCTTTCTTGTCGAGGGTGATTCAGCGGGCGGTTCTGCTAAACAAGGGCGCGATCGTGCGAATCAGGCTATTCTGCCACTGCGTGGCAAAATCTTAAATGTCGAACGTGCACGCCTCGACAAGATGCTCTCTTCCAATGAGATTGGTACCTTGATAACGGCGATTGGTGCCGGTGTGGGTAACGCTGAGATGGATACTGCAAAAGCCCGCTACCACAAAATTGTCATAATGACAGATGCTGATGTTGATGGCTCGCATATCCGCACTCTTCTGCTCACTTTCTTCTTCCGTCATATGCGGCCGCTGATCGAAAATGGTTATCTCTACATCGCACAGCCTCCATTGTTTCGTGCTAAGCGGGGCCAATCGGAGGTCTATCTGAAAGACCAGCGTGCTTTAGATGGGTATTTGATGGATGCCGGTCTGAAAGACGCTGTTCTTAAACTTGCTGATGGAACCCAGATTGGTGGCGAGGAGTTGCGTGAACTGGCAAATAAGGCGACGCTTGCCAGCCGCCTGATTGAGCAGGTCGGGCGACATCTTGGCAATAAAGAAGTCGTTGAACAAGCGGCAATCGCTGGTCTGTTGGCAACTACAACACTTGGTAGCGTTGAGGGTGCAGAATATCTAGCTAAGCGCCTTGAGGGGCAGGCAAGTGATTTGGAAAAAGGCTGGACAGGTAGTGTCGAGGGTGAGGGTGCAACGATCATCCTTGTCGTCCAGCGTCGGTTGCGCGGGATCACCGAACGCTATGCCATTGACCGTCGCCTGCTAGGACACGCCGAAACGCGACAACTCGACGAGATAGCACCACATTTGCAACAGGTCTATGGAAAGCCTGCAGTGCTACGTCTTGGTCAGACAGAGACAATCCTGAGCGGTCCTTCTGCTTTTTCCCAGGCGATTTTTCAGACGGGTCGCAAAGGGGCGCAAATCTCGCGATATAAAGGTCTCGGGGAGATGAATCCAGAGCAATTATGGGAAACCACGCTGGACCCAGACCAGCGAACTTTTCTTCAGGTCTCTATCGATCAGGAAGAAGAGGCAGACAATGCTTTTTCAACTTTGATGGGTGAGGCGGTTGAAGAGCGCCGCAATTTTATTCAAGAAAATGCTCTTCGCGTGGCTAATCTGGATATCTGAGAAATGTCGCCAAGGTACGGGTACTAGTAGTAGGAGATGAAGACGCTTATCTAATTAGATGAAACCGATGTAGGAACAACCCGTGTTGTCAGAGATCAATAACCGCCCACAAGGTCGTGCCTACAGCCCCATTGATGCGAGGCTTATCCTCAATATTCGCTGGTTGGCAATCTTTGGCCAGATTGCTGCATTACTCTATACTTTTTTCATAGTTAAGTTGGAAATCCCCGTTGGGCTAGCATTATTCGTTATTGGCCTGTCAGTGGCGATGAATGTCTGGCAGACGCGCCGCACAAACATCACTCGCCGAAAGGATGATCAGAATTTTGCTGCTTTGTCTTTTGATGTGCTGCAGCTAGCAATGTTGCTGTATTTTACAGGCGGGCTTTTGAATCCCTTCTGTATTCTTTTTCTAGCTCCAGTTTTTGTCTCGGCGGCGATTTTGCGGCGGCGCGAGGCAGCTATTCTGGTTGGGCTTGTTATCCTGTGTGTTAGTCTGCTTGCTGTGTATAACCATCCTCTGCCATGGGGCGATGAGCCGATCTTACAGCAGGAGTTGTATCTTGCTGGTCTCTGGTTGTCTCTCCTCCTTTCAGCAGTTTTCATTGGTGTTTATGCTTGGTGGGTGGCATCTGGTGCACGCCGATTGAATGAAGAGCTGTCCGAGGCACGTCTCAATTTTGCTGAAGAGCAGCAAGCAGTCGCTCTGGGTGCCCTCGCCACATCGGCGGCACATAAGCTTGGCACGCCACTGAATACCATCACCGTGATCACACATGAGCTTGAGCGTGAACTTCATGCGGATGATCCAATTTTTGAGGATGTCCAGCTCTTGCGGTCAGAAGCCGAGCGTTGCCGTATCATTTTGCGTGAATTGGATGAGTATAAGCTTGCTGAAAGTCCTGATGCTGATATGGATGTTGGCGTTGCCGCATTGCTAAAGGAAATTCTCGATGAACGGATTGAGAAAAGTGAAGTTGCCTTTTTCATCCAAAATCCACAGGACACTGCTGATTTGCTAAAGATTCGTCGTCGGCCTGAGGTTATCCAGGCCCTTGACGATGTTTTTCGAAATGCGGAAACCTTTGCCAAATCACGTGTGAAGGTTTCGTTCAGTCGTAGTCTGGAAAACCTGCAAATTATCGTTTCAGATGATGGTGAGGGCTTTCCTGAGAATGTGCTGGCGCGCGCTGGCCAGCCCTGGAATTCGACGAGACAGGGCGATGAAGGACACCGTGGATTAGGTATTTTTATTGCTCAGACCTTGATTGAGGCGGTCGGTGGCTCAATATTATTCGGTAACAGCGTCTCCGGTGGCGGTGAGGTAAACATAATTTTGCCTCTGTCCGCCGTACTGGGATCTACAGAAAATTAATCAATCTCCCGTTTTATGACTACAGGGTAAAACATCATGTCAGACAAAACCTTGATGATTCTTGATGACGATGCCCCGCTACGTAATCGGCTTAGAAGGGCTATGGAAATTCGTGGTTTTGATGTGTTAGATGCCGGGTCTGTTTCTGAGGGTGCAGAAATCGTCCGAAGGGAAGCTCCAGCTTACGCAATTCTTGACATGAAGCTTGAGGATGGCAGTGGCCTCAACCTTGTTCAAGACATTAACAAAAAACGGCCAGATTGTAAGATTGTGATGTTGACAGGTTTTGGCAATATTGCGACTGCAGTCGCAGCGGTAAAAGCAGGGGCACTTGATTATCTGCCAAAGCCTGCGGACCCTGATGCCATAGCCGCCGCACTTCTCCAGTCAGGCGACGGTATGCCACCCCCACCGCAGGACCCGATGAGCGCAGACCGCGTCAGATGGGAACATATACAGCGTGTTTATGAGCAATGTGGCCGGAATGTCTCAGAAACAGCCCGCCGTTTGCGTATGCATAGGCGGACCCTTCAGCGGATTCTGAGCAAACACGCTCCGCGAACCTGATTATTATCGAAATGCGTACTCTATGATACTCAACTTGCAAATCATCCACTCAATAATTTATTAGACCTGCGGTGGACGTTTCCGACCTGTTTGGCCGGGTCTGGGTAACCATAGACTTTTGTCTGAATTAGCGTTTGATAGCATAGTTAATGTCGACTTTGTTCATTTTTGAGATATCTCAAACCACTTGGTTTGGTCAAGCTTTTCACTCTTACAGTAGATTAACAAGTATGTGCCATAATGATAATGGCAATAACCCGGATAGTGCTGGGTTGAAACAGTCTTACAAAGACTCGAGCGTGCCCGTATTAAGGGGTGATTAACCTCTGAGTGGCGAAACTCAATTGCACAGCAAGTGCATCGTCACAAGGACTAATTCATCAAAAGTTGCACTGTGTTTGATAAAGTGGAGCTCCTTCACCAATGCGCATGATGCCAAAGCTGTGGCAATTTGCCCATGCACTTTCTATGCTTGCTGTCCAGTGTAATGCTTATGGGGTTGGTTATGGAGAAAAGGCGGCTGGGTACACAAGGTCCAGAAATTTCGGCGATCGGCATTGGCGCGATGTCATTCAGTAATTTTTATGGAGCAACCAATGAAACCGATTCACATGCGATTCTTAGCGCAGCCCTTGATCAGGGTGTCACCCATATTGATACTGCCAATATCTACGGAATGGGAGCCTCTGAAACAGTTATCGGCACGTTTCTAGCGAAACAGGGAAAGCGTCGTAATGAGTTATTCTCGATTGCGTCAAAGGCTGGTATTGCCCGTAAGAATGAGTCGGGGAAACGCTATTTTGACAACAGCCCAGCCTATTTAGAAGCTGAACTCGACAGGACACTTTTACGTCTAGGTGTCGATATTATAGATCTCTTTTATATTCATCGCCGTGATGCTGCCACCCCAATTGAGCAAGTGAGCGAGACACTTTGTGGCTTTATAAAGGCCGGAAAGATAAAATCATTTGGATTTTCGGAAATTGCTCCAACGTCGCTTGAAAAAGCGAGTGCTGTTCATCACGTAGCTGCTGTTCAATCCGAGTATTCACTATCGGTCAGGAGTCCAGAAATGGGGCTTGTCCAGGCAACAGGGAAACTGGGTGCAGCGCTTGTTGCTTTTTCGCCAGTAGGTAGATCAT
>CAJWKB010000016.1 GCA_913042065.1 uncultured Alphaproteobacteria bacterium
GCGATCGGTTTGGCGCATTGTGGGTGATGACACGCGGCCTGGCGCTGGGCGCGGTCGGGCTGGCGATGCTGCCACTGAACGCGTCCCTGTGGTGGCTGTGGCTGTGCATGGTTCCCATCGGCACGGGATTCGCCATGTCATCCTATGAGCTGGCCTTCAATTGTGCTGTCCAGCTCGACGAGGCCAATGCCCGGCGCAACATTTCCTTCATCACCTTTTACGGCGGCGTTGCCAGCTCGGTCACCTGGCTGTCAGTCGCCCCGCTTCTTTTATATTTTGGCCTGCGCATCACCTGTTTCATTGTCGCTGGCATTCTAGCGATCACAGCGATCCGTTTTTTCTTTCTCCACCGGGCGCATGGTGGTGGCACGGCGGGCAAGGGACAGGCCCCTGCCCCCTTCAGCTGGCAGGTGCTGAGCCGATCAGAGCGCTTTGCCCTGGTCATGCTTGGCAGTGCTGGCGGACTTGAATATCTGGTTTTTGCATCGACAACGCTGTTGTGGATCAACTGGTTTCAGATCCAGTTCAATGATCCGGCCGTGGCGGTGATGCTGGCGGCTCTCTACGGCCCCTTCCAGGTGGTTGGGCGGGTCATTGAAATGCGCTTCGGCCATCGCTTTGATGCGCGGATCACCGGCATGATCGCCTTTATGTGTGGCCCGATTGCCATGCTGCTTGTTCAGGCTGACAGCCTTGGCCTCGCCATTGCCGCGATGATGATTTTCGGTATGGGTCATGGCGTGCTGACCGTTTCATTCGGCTATGTCACCAATATGTATTTTCGGGCGGATGTCTATGGTCGGGCCAAGGGGTGGATGACAACACCACGGGCAATCGGCACCGCCATCGGGCCAAGCGTGGGCGGCATGCTGTTTGCCTATGGGACGGGCCTGTTCTTCAGCGTGATGATCGGCATCCTGCTTGCCGCAGCGCTGTCCTTTGCCGCGCTGTTCCTCGCTCGAACAAGACCGGGATTCAGCTCCAGACAAGAGTGAGCGGCATTGTTCGCCCTCAGATGCCCATTTCGGCAAACAGAACCGCCAGCTGCGCGCCGTGCATATCGCGGTCAAACCTGCTGCCCTGAACCGCCGGCCGGATGACACTGAACTTGATCACGGCGAGGCTCTCGATATCAAAGCGCTTTACCGTGGCAGGGTCAGCCTGCAGCCGCGCGCAGACAGTCTCTGTGTGAAGGCGGTGGCGGATTTCCTCAAAACGCGCCGCATCACCACAGAATATGTCAACCGTCACCCAGAACGGGCCGGCATTCTTTGATCTGATTTTTGCCGCGAGATCAGCCAGCCTTGCCATGCGCCACCTTATCAAATGTCAGGGTAAAGCCATCCATCGGATCAGCCAGCTGCAGAAGGTGATTCATGGCAAACTCATATAACGCACCACGTTCAGTGTGGGCTGGCGAATAGGGAAAGGCAAAGGTCGGCAAATCCTCATGCGCCGTCAGCGGGTGATGCAGCAAAAAGGGATTGATCAATTTTGACAGATCGGTTGCCGTTTCCTGATCCGCCGCGGTGATAATCAGCAGGACACCAACCTCCAGCGGTGTTCCCGTCCCCTCCTCAAGCGCACCAAGCGCCGCATTCTGGCCAATCAGGCGAAACTCGAGGGTGAATTCGTCACGCTTCAGGCTTGTCGTCTGGGCGATCTTGCGATGCAGAAAGCCGGTCAGATCATCCAGCCACTGTCTGGCATGGGCAACATAATGCGCATCGCGGATCACCGCCATCATCGTGGTCTGATACCCGCCGATGCGGGCAGCCTCAAGCTTCACGCGGTAGCTGTCAGCTGGCACCCAGCGCGATCCCTCAACCCTGACGCGGCGTTCATCAATGGCTGTATAGCGGGCGTCCGTCACATCCAGATGCCCACCCGGCTCATGCAGAATGAACGGATCGCTGTTCTCATAGAGCATATGCGCCGAAACGGATTGCGGCGTGCACACCGCGTCGGGTGCCATCGGTTCGACGTCAAATCCGGTTTCATCAAAACTGATCATGACCACGCCACTAGCCGGATTGGTCGAACAGAAAGCGCCACATTCGCCAATCTTGGCGCCATGCCAGGCACCACCGGCATGGTCATTTCGGGAAAGCGGCAGAGCAGCGATTGTCGCGGTGTCGGTTGTCCGGCCCGCCAGAACAACATCCGCCCCGGTCTGCAGTGCCGCCTGGATCTGCTCGACGCCAGCAAGCGCGACAATATGTGTGCAGGCAGCGATCGCCACCGCATCAAGTGCCGGCGCCGGGAGCAATTCCGACAGCTGGCCAGCATGATGCGCGGTGATGATGTCCGGAACATTCTGGTCGGAATACAATCTGGCAATGGTCAGCGACTGGCCAAGCTCTGCGGCAATCTCGCAGGTGAGCCCATACATCCAATCGACGGTTTGCGCGGTTCCACAGGTGCCGCAGGACCCGATGACAAGCGGCACACCCGCCGCAGCGCGCGCCAGCATCAGCGCCCGCCATTCAGACCGGCATACGCTGCGCGCATATTTCGACGTGCCGGTGCCGAGATAGAATGGACCACTATCCGTCGAGCCACCATCAATGCAGATGATATCAGGCTGTGCCGCCACCCCCCTCGCCAACGCCGTCTGATCGAAGCCCAATCCCAGCACACCGGCAGGGATGAGAACCCTTGTCGGCATCAGGCCTCGTCCCTATGAGCCTGCGGTGCCTTCAGATATGAACGCAGGAACAGTGGCGCAATGAAGCCTAGAACGGCAGCGATCCACAGGCCAATGGCAATTGGCGAGCCAAACAGATAGGTCCACTCACCGTCAGACAGAACCATCGCCCGGCGCAGGCTGACCTCCATATGGCCGCCAAGCAAAATACCAAGGATTACCGGCACCGCCGGAATCGAGAGCTTGCGCAACGTATAGCCAAGCACACCAAAGCCAATCATCAGCAGCAAATCGAAATGGCTGCCGGAAAGCGAATAGATGCCGACAAAGGACACCATCGTGACTCCTGGAAGCAAAATCGCGGCTGGCACCTGCAGAATGCGGCTGAACACCTTGACCATCGGCACATTCAGCACCAGTAGCACGAAATTGGCGATTAAGAGCGAGGCAATCAAACCCCAGACAACCTCCGGCCTTTCGGTAAACAGCAGTGGACCCGGGGTGATGTTCAGCGTCATCAGGAGGGCTAGCAGCACAGCGGTCGTCCCCGACCCGGGAACTCCAAGCGTCAGCATCGGAACAAGCGCACCGCCAGCGGCCGCATTATTGCCGGCCTCGGGCGCGGCAATTCCGCGGACATCGCCCTTGCCGAAATTCGATTTGTCCTTCGCCGAGGATTTTTCCATCATATAGGCAAGAAAACTGCCAAGCGACGCACCTGCTCCGGGGAGCAGGCCGGCAACAAAGCCAATCACTGTCGCCCGCAGCATGGTGATCCGCGTTGCCAAAAGATCGCTCACCGGAATGCGGATTTTCTCAAGCGTCACGCCGATGGCCGAGTCGCGGCCATGGCTCTCTATAAAGACAAATACCTCTGCAACAGCAAATAGGCCGACGATGGCGACCAGAAAATCAACCCCATCAAATAGATGAAGACTGCCGCCAGTGAAACGTGTCATGCCAGTAGAGCTATCGACACCGATCATCGCAATTCCAAGCCCCAAACAGACGGCAATAGCCGCCTTGGCCTGATTGTTCGAGCCAATGCCACCAAGGGTACAAAAGGCCAACAGATAAAGCGCAAAATATTCAGCCGGACCAAACAAGAAGGCCACGCGCGCTAGAATAGGCGCCAGCAGCATCAATCCGATAGTGGCGAGCAGAGCGCCAACAAAGGAAGCGACACCAGATAGTACCAGAGCATCTCCGGCACGGCCCTTTTTAGCCAGCGGATACCCATCAAGCGTCGTCATCATGGCCGGCTCATCACCTGGAATATTCAGCAAAATAGAAGAAATCCGCCCGCCATACATCGCGCCATAATAGACGCTTGTCATCAGCACTAGCGCCTGCGTTGCATCAAGGCCGAAGGAAAATGACAGCGGAATGAGAATTGCAACGCCATTTGACGGACCAAGACCCGGCAGTGCGCCAATCATCGTGCCAAGCACGCAGCCCGCGATAGCCAGCGCTAGGGTAGTCGGACTCAGCGCAACTGAGAAACCAAGGGCAAGATTCGCAAACAGTTCCACTGCACTATTCCTAAACAGCCGCGGCCATCAACCAGCGCGGCAACGCAAACAGGCTGAGACCAAGGCCATATTTAAAAATGACAAAAAGAAAACCTGACAAGCAGATGCCAGTCACAGATGACGCGAGGAATGTCGGCCTGATCTGATAAGAAATGGCTCCAGCAGCCAGCGCTGTCGGCAGCAGAAAACCAAGAGGCTTCAGCCCATAAGCATAAAGGAGCAACACCAGCACCGCGATCAGCAGCCGAACAAATGTGGCGAGAGTGGGCCATTTTGGTTCCGCGTCCGGGCGCAGCACCATCACGCATCCTGAAATGAAGGCAATTGTAGAGATCAGCATTGGAAATGCCTGCGGACCTAATGGATCAGCAAAAAAGGGCATTTCGAGTTGGCTGGCGCTCGCAAAAAATGCAAGCGCCAGCACAGAGACGGTCAGTCCGGTAATTCGGTCGGACATTACTTCATTACACCCAGTTCAACGGACATTGCGCGCACTTCGCCGATTACACCGTCAACATAGGACTGGAAATCACCACCAACCTTGTTGAAAGGTGCGAGGCCATTGGCCATCATGGCTTCCTTCCATTCAGACGAAGCACCAACTTTGCGAAGCGCATCAGTCCATTTGAGGTAGGATGCCTCCGATGCACCTTTTGGTGTGTAGAGACCCCGCCAGTTCACAGCAACCACGTCGATCCCCTGCTCTTTGGCTGTTGGGATATCCTCAAAGCCAGGAATGCGCTCATCAGTGAAGGATGCAAGAACGCGTACATCTCCTGATTTGATAAAACCTACAACGCCGGAAATATCACCCGTCATGGCTGCGGTGAAACCGCCAACAGTCTGGGTAATGGCGTCGGCATCACCGTCGACACCGATATATTTTACCTTTTTGATGTCGGTAAAGCCCTTGCGCTTTAGCGCCATCAAAACTTTGAGGTGATCATAACCACCAGCAGCCGAACCACCGGCAAAAGCGTGCTTTGACGGATCAGCAATCACCGCATCAAGTAGATCATTGAGGTTCTTGTAAGGTGAGTCTTTGGCAACAACGATCACGCCCGGGTCCGCGCCGATAGCTCCCAAGAACCGAACCTGATCTGCGGTCATGCCGGAATAGGCATTTTGGGCAAGGCGCGTCGCTGTTGCTGTTGACGCAGCAACGATCAGCGCATCATCCTTGTTGCGCTCATTCACAACGTGTGTGAAGGCGAGGCCACCGCCACCACCAGCCATGTTTGTCACCTGCAAAGGTGAGTCAACAGCACCAATGTCATGCATAATTTTGGTAATGCTGCGGCAGGTAAAGTCCCAGCCACCACCGGGATTGGCGGGTGCAATACACTCAGCAGCGATAGACTGGCCTGCCAAACCAACACTGAAAACAGCGGCAAGAGCCAATTTTGAAAGATTGGACATCATTTTAATCCCTTCGTGAAACATTTATTTTTATGGAATCACTATACGCTAGTCCTTCGTTGGAGCAAGGCCACTTCACAGAGACCTGCCTTACACAAAACCAAACGAACAGCAGTTTTTAAAAGGGGAATTTAGCTATAAGCCCGTTTCTTGCCTTACCATCTGGAGTATGAACAACAACCTCTGTACCTACTTTCCAATGCCCACTCTCTATCATGGACATACCAACGTTATATTTTAACCTCGGTGAAAATATTCCTGAAGTTATTTTACCGATGAGCTCATCATTCGTAGTAACGGGAAAAGGTTGCTTGCATGGAGGAGCCTTGCCTCCATCAAACTTCACTCCGCGTAGCATTCGTTTGGGTCCATTTTTCGCAATTTTCTTCAATGCCGCTTTACCAACATACTCAAATTTATCTCCCAAATGGCAGAGAGAATTAAACCCGCACTCCAACGGATTGTTTGAGCGTGTAAATTCATTGCCGTAAGACATTAACCCACCTTCAATGCGTTCAATCAAATTTGGGCATCCAGGTCGGATATCATATTGCTGGCCCGCATCCCAAATTAAATCCCATAACTTGCCACCAAATGAGGAACCATCCAGATAAATTTCAAATCCACCCTGTTTGCTGTAACCAGACCTCGCAATAATCTGTTCTGTGCCAAAAATTTCAAATTTACCAAATTCAAAATATTTCAAATTTAGGATCTCACTTCCAAAGAGATCAGACATTAGATTAAATGAGAGCGGACCTTGAACAGCTAGTGGTGAGACATCAGGCTCATCTACCTGGACTTGAAGGTTCATGCCAACTTTTAGACCTTTAGCCCATAGCAATAGATCAGAGTCTGCTATCGATAGCCAAAATTTGTCTTCAGCAAGTTTGAGCAAAACAGGATCATTCAACATCCCAGCATTTTCATCGATGACCGGTATGTAACGACATTCCCCTACCTTAAAACCGGTAAGGTCTCTGGGAGTCATCAACTGAACTAATCGAAAGGCGTCTTTACCACTAATTTGTATTTGGCGTTGCACAGCAACATCCCAAAGCTGAACTTGCGACCTTAAATGCCAATAATCATCCTCGACACTGGTTTCATAGGCTTTAGGCAAAAGCATGTGGTTCACTACGCTAAAGCCTTTTACACCATGATATTCCACTCTATCAGTATATGGAGTGCGCCTAATTCGACGTGACATATTTAAGTCAGCAGATGACATATTCTTTTACCTATCGCGACGACTTTTGGTTAATAAAATTAACTAGACCACCAGCAGGAATAGCTGTTTGGCGACATGATCACTGGAATGTGATAACGGGCATTAGGATCGGGCATTTCAAACCGAATGACAATCTCGCTTAGAATTTGTATCCCAAATTTTGGGATATCGCGCCCAGAAAAATAGGCGCCGCTGGCAATCACCATCTCGTAGCTAGTTTCATCATCAACAGGCACCTCCTGCTGGAAGCGCCCGCCTTGATCACTTTTTTTCTCAAAAACAATTGACTTTGCACCATCAGCCGCGATCTTCGTTAGTTTAACGCTGACATGTCCAGCATGAGTTCCGTCTACACCATTGAGCAGATGTGATGATAGAACTGCCATGTCTTTCCTCCTCAAAATCCCTGAGTTTCAAATCTATTCGATCGAAGCCTTATCGCGTTTCGAAGTGGTGGCGAGCACAATCGGCGATATCACGCCCTTCACCTTTACATTGACGCAGGCCGTCTTGCCACTTGCGATTGCTCTCCTCACCGCTGGAATAATGTCTTCGCGGCGGGTTACAAGTTCGCCATACCCACCCAGCCCTTCAAACATCGTATGAAAAGGGATGTCACGAAAATCGGTGGCATAATGCGTACCGTTTTCAAATAGCCGCTCTTGCTGCTGGGAGATGCAGTCAAGACCCCCATTATTGTCGATTACGACGGTGATTGGGCGGTTCTCCTGAAAAGCCGCTTCAATAGACAATCCACCTGACAAAAATGCGCCATCTCCACTAATCAAAACGACTTTTCTATCTTGATTAACGTTCTTGGCCGAAACCGCAAAGGACACACCGACGCCAAGCAAACTGAAGGTGCCAGGATGTAGGATGCCACCAAGTTTTCTACCTTTAAAGCCGGCAATATTGACGGCTATTTCAGACCAGAAATGGGTGTTACCCCCATCGATCACCAACCAATCACCATCTTCCATAGCCGTCTGCACATCAATTGCCAGATGCAGCGGATGAATGCGTCCACCGAATTCCGGCTTGCAAGCCTCCGCATCGACATCAGCCAACATTTTTGCTACCCAATCGGCCCGGCGTTGTCTGTTTAGTTCGAACCAGTCACGTTTCATTGTAAAATTAGCGCTCTCACCAACGGCAATTACCGCCTGTAAAAATGCACCCGGATCCGAAAGCAGCGTGAAATCCGCAGCCCTGTTGAAATCGACCTCCTCATGGGAGCCATTGATGCAGAACAGTTCTACGTTTTCAGGAAACAAAGGTGGGTTGCCAAAATTCATCTGATTATCGAGACGGGCACCCACCATCAGCACAAGGTCAGCCTCAGCGAAGGCGTTTTTTGACGGGTGATATTGATGAATGTCAGCCAATCCCATATAGGCCTCGCATTCCTCGCCAAGTAGTTTTTGATGATAAGGGATGTTAAAAACTGGGATGCCGAGTTTGCGCCCAGCTTCTTCCAGATAGCTCTCGGCACCTGACCACCAGACACCATGCCCACCAATCAACACCGGCCGTTCGGCAGCAGCGAGTTTCTCTAACACTATTCCGAGCCGCGCTGGTTCTGGCCACGCCCTTGCCGGCAGGTGCGCCGTTCTGTCAAAGGGGCGTTCCTTACGCCCGCTATCCTCGGCGAAAGAGGAGAACATGATATCGACCGGTAGGCTGAGATGCACCGCACCCGGATAGCCATTTATCGCCATCTTGTAGGCACGATCAACAAATTCACTTATGCGTTCCCCGTCGGTGATGCTAACGCTATATTTAGTTAGCGGTTCGGCAATCGCGACATCATCAATTTCCTTAAAACCACCAGACCCTTGCCGCTTGAGGGTACTAGACCCAGTTACAAAAATCACAGGTGAGCGTTCACCCCAGGCTTCCATCATCGCTGGCACGGCGTTGGCAAAGCCCTCCGGCCCCACTAGACAGACAGCCGGTTTGCGGGTGATTCGGGTATGACCATCAGCAAAATGTCCAGCAACCTGTTCATGCGGACAGTTGATCACCTTCATCTGGCATTCCATAAAGCCCTCGAGCGCCGGATTGCAAAACCCGCCCGACAAGGTGAACACATGTTCCACACCTTTCTCTTGAAGTGCCCGCGCAAGCAGGGCACCTCCGCGAATTTTTCTGACCTCACCCATCGTCTAGCCTTTTCCTTATTGTTTTTTCAACTTCCTGCATCATGATGCGTACAAGCGAGATTTTTAGCGCTGATCTCAGTAATCTTTTGATGGCCAGCCAAACCCATGACGGCGCTGGCCTCGGTGCTAATCAGATCAAGAATATCAGAAAGGCCCTCGGAACCACCCGCACCTAGCCCAAAAAGTGCGCTTCGCCCTAACATTACAAAATCAGCTCCCAATGCAAGCGCTTTGATTACATGCTCGCCGTTGCGAATGCCTCCATCAAAAATTAGCGGCATCGCATTGCCGACAGCCTGCCTAATCTGAGTCAGAGACTCTATGCTCGTCGGCGCGCTGTTCAATTGCCGGCCGCCATGGTTCGATACATAGATTGCATCCACCCCAAGGGCGTTGATCCGCACCGCATCCTTGGGGCATTGCACGCCCTTTACAATTAGCTTTTCTGGCCACCGATCACGCAACAACTCTAGAAAACCCCAGGTGGCGCGACCACGGCTAGCATTGCGGACAAATTTCGTACCTTTTGATGAGGTGGCATAATTCATCGGCCGCGGCATACCATTACCCAATGCATGAACCAATGAAGCCAGCGACCAGTGCGGATGAGATACAAAATCCCAGATCTGGCGAGGCCCCCAATGCAAAGGAAAGGTAAAACCATTGCGTAGATCGCGCGTTCTAACCGAAGGGATTGGCACATCGACAGTCAGAATCAAAACCTTGTACCCGCTATCCTTAGCACGTTGAACCATCTCATCGACAAACTCGCTAGATTGGTCTGCATAGAGCTGAAACCAGGCATAACCATCGGCATCCTCGATGATTGTCTCAAGCGGTGCGGACGCTGCTGTCGAGACGCAGAGCGGCATCCGACGCGTCGCCGCCGCGCGTGCCATGTATTGGTCCGCATTAGGCCAAGAAAGAGCACACATCCCCATCGGGGCAATACCAAAGGGAAGACCCATCTGCATGCCCAGAATTTCGGTTGAGAGGTCACGATCCGCCACGTCGCGCAGAACGCGCGGCATCAAACGAAACGAATCAAAAGCTGTGCTATTTAAAAGACTCAGGCTCTCATCGCTCGATGCACCATCAACATAGTCAAACATCATCCGGGGCAGACGTTTTCTGGCCCGCAAACGCGCTTCAGCAACTGAAAAAAATTTGTTCAATTCTGTTAACCCCACAAGCAGGGGTAAGAAGGTAACAAATTTCCAATTTATTCTACAAATAAAATTGTTAGATTGATTGATAGCAATTAGTTATGAATCATTTTTGACAATTATGAGGTGATTACAAATGAATTCAGTGAGTATTTTTTATGAATTTTCGACAGCTTAAAGCATTCAATGTGGTCATGCGGCACGGCACCATCACGGCTGCCGCGCGCGAATTACGCGTCTCCCAACCAAGTGTCACGCGCCTAATTCACGAGTTAGAATCTGCCCTTGGATTTTCTCTATTCGTGCGCAAGGGACGTGGCGTGCTTGCGACGATGGAGGCGCGACGATTTCATCAAGCAGTCGAAGGCGCCTTTATCAATATTGAGCGGCTAGACGAGCTTGCAATCGCCATTCGCCAGGACACGGTTGGCAAAATTTCCCTTGGCGTCATTCCAACTTTTTCGGTCACTGTACTGCCCCGGATACTTGGAAAAATACAGCGTAAGGAAACGAAAACACATACCGTCATTCATACACTTAATACGCCAGGCATCGTTGACGCCATCCAGCTTCAGCAGTTTGATCTTGGAATAGTCTCACGCTCACCACCTTATGAAGGTGTGTATATTCTCTATCACACTTCAGTCAATTATGTAGCACTGATTCCCTCTGAACATGAACTTGCTGAATCAAGCGACGAAATTGACCTCGAACGGACTGCAACTCAGCAGGAATTTGTAACCTTCGGCACTGTCTATCCGCTGGACATGCAGGGCATGGAGAAGGAACTTTCAGAGCGACTGCAGCAGAATGCACGCTACAGCGTGGCAAACGTTCTAACTGCTACCTCGCTCGTTCGCGAAACGGGTATCCCTGCAATTGTTGATCCATTTTCTGCGAGAATGACACTGGATCAAGGAGGGGTCGTTATACGTCCCCTTCAGCAAAATCTGCGGTATCACATCGCCATCATCACTCGTGGTGTCGATACCATGACGCAGGAAACACGCCAACTTGCCGAGGCGCTGATCAGTGGGTTTGAGAATGACCCTATAATATGCAACGCAGTCAAATACTGAATTTACCTAACCGCCAAGCCTAAGCCAGCGGCAGCAACTCGATTGGCAGTAGAGCGCGCAGGTCACGATCGACGCCAGCATCAATATAATTTGGTCGATGCTCGGCAAGAATTTCCTGTACACGGCGTACGGCGGCCTGTCTTATGTCAATACTGCCCCCAGCCTCCCAAACTTCAATGTCAGCGCGATCAGCAATCTCAGGATAGAGAAAATCCGAGTGCATTCGGTCAAAAGTAGCCGTTTCTCCCAAAAAATGACCAACCTCGTTAACCACCGCGCCAATCTCTGGGGCAGACAGAGTTTTTAGGCTTACCTCGACGGGGTTTGTTGCGCGAAGAATGCAACCGAGCATATCGTTATCAATTACCATGGCCTCAAAGGATATTCCCATTAAGCTTGCCTGGGCGCCGCAGGTATGAGTAATGATATTGGCTCCAGCCTGAACGCTCTGGTTTACTGTCAAACATTTCTCATAACCACTCTGCGCATCAGGCAGCTTGCTATGCGTAGCGCCGGCAATGGTCGAGGATGGTAGACCATAATGCCGAGCCATCTGTATCGCGCTTGCGGTCAGCACCGCCTGCTCGCCGCTGCCGCCTGCCATTGCCCCAGTGCGTAAATCGGTAATCATCGGGCGCGGCCCAAATACCGCCTTGGCCTCTTCATCGAAAAGCCATGCGATCACCATCCCAGCCAGTGTTTCTGCAGTTGTCTGTGAAATACAGCCGGCAATTGTCACTGGGCTGGACGCGCCAAGCTGGCCAAAAGTGTTGACCGATATGGGAATGCCATAGCGTACAGCTGCCTGAAGAATTTCCACAGACTCTGTATCAAAGCGCATCGGCGGGACGGCATGATTAACTAATAGAGAGAGGAACGGTCGTTCTCGGAATGCCCCTTCTGATCCAGCCAACTGGTAACAGAGGCGGGCAATATCAGTAACTGATTGGGCATTTCCCGCACTTACAAAGACATGTTTGGTCGTCCCAGCAAGGCTAGCATAGGCTGTATTGACGTCAAGACGCCTTTGATCAGGCATATCGCGAGCAACCAGAGGCCGACTGAAAAAATGAATATGGGAGAGTCTATCAACAAGCCGGGCCGCATCGTAAAGGTCAGCTAGACAGGACTCGCGATATCGGCCTAGCTGCATGTCGAATAGTTGTGGCGAGGCACCTCCTGTTCCTACATGAACCGCGCCTGGCTCAAGGACGAGATCAGTATTCGCCGCGCGACCGTAAAGCGTGAAATCGCGTTGCAGACCGGCAAGGGCTGCCTCAACCAGTTTTTCCGGAAACATTAAACGGCCAACATCATTCAGCCGACCCCCTGCATCCACAACAAGTTTCACTGCTGACGACGGTGCCTCGCTGATGCCGGTGCTAGCCAACAGCTCAAGAGCAGCCGCGTGAATTGCTGTAATACCGCGCCCATCCAATGGGTTAAGATCGCCGCCTTTGCCAATGATTCTCTGATCTGCAAGCGATTTAAATGTCTCATTGACCGGCTTTGTAACACGCCGTCGTCTGGATTTCCGTGGTTGCGCTTCACGTGATGTATCATCAATCATTTAATACGCCCTATCAACCCTTTCAAAAGTTGTCTCTGTCAATGCATCGCTTTCTAAATAAAAGCCAGTTTTCAAAGTCGCCCGGACAGTCTTGCCATCCTGATCTGCTCTCACAAAGGCTGCTTGTCCTTCCCGGGCCTTAACAATTTGACAAACACGACCAGCTACGATGTGGACTGCCACGCCGTCATCAATGGCTAGGCCGGGCGCTAACCTGCCTGCCGCAATTGCGCTATCATAGGCGTCTCTTCGTTTGGGCTCACTGTCGTAGTGTGGACAGGCGCTACCACGAACTAATCCCAATCCCGGCAGCAACTCAAAGCCTTGGTCAGATGTGCCGAGCAGCAAATCGGTGAACCAGCAAATTGCTCCAGCGCTTACACCAGCAAGGATTACACCCCGGCGACCCGCCTCCTTGAAAACATCATCAAATCCGGTGGCTTTCCAGTGGTTTAACATCTGTTTTGTCGACCCTCCGCTGACATAGAGAATGTCAAGCCCAGCTGCGAAATTCCACGCGGTAGAGGCGCTTGCATCAAGAGGTAGATGGCTAGTCTGCGCACGGCTGGAGAACTTATTATAAAAAGATTTGAGCCGATCAGGATCGTCATCACTAGCGTGGCCGATATAGCCAATTTTTGGCATTTTTGGAGCAAGTGCCAAGAGTCTGTCCTCAAGCATGACATCCCTACCCGGCGCGGTGTCTTCATGGGTAAACTCACTCCCACCAATCGCGTAAATCTGTATTTCCATGGTGTTTGGTTTAACTGCTGCCATCATCAACTCTTCGTGTAAAGCAGGGCCGTGCCACAGTTCCTCTTTACCCTAAGGTAAAGATAAAATAGGCAATTCGTATATAAAAAAGCAATTCATACGTTTTAAGTATCAATATATTCACAAATTTTATTTGTTATCAGTTACGTGCAAATCCATACTTTGGCACAACAAGACATATATCAGGGGAGGCTTGCCGGGATAAACTCGTGCGATCTTTCAAGAATTTGATAATGCATCTAGCTGGTCTCAAAGAGCGGCAAAGCGCAATCGACTACAGGAGGAAATTCAATGAAAAAATTGCTAGCAGCAGCCAGTGTCATGCTTTCCATGACAGTGACGAGCGTTATGGCAGCACCAAGCGGTACGTTTCGGCAGGCACATGAGCTTGGGTTTGGGAGTTCATCGAGCCTTGACCCAATTTCAAAAGGGCGGGTCTTTCAAATCACTGAAAAGATCATGAGCAGGCTTGTGCGCCCAGACACGACAGGCAAGCCAAGCGCAGACCTCGCCGTATCATGGGAAGCGAACGGCGACGCAACTGAATGGACTTTCAAGCTCCGTGAAGGAGTCAAATTCCACGATGGAAGCTCTTTTGGTTCCGAGGATGTGCTGTATTCTATTAACCGTGTTCTCGATCCGGAAATCAAGTCGCCTGCGCGTTCGGCCTTGAAAATGATTGACAAGGTCGAGGCTGTCAATGGATCGACGGTCAAATTCACCCTGTCGACACCATTTGCCGATATGCCGCTTCAACTGATGGATTACAGAATCCGTATGATCCCTGAAGGCTCTGGCGACACGATTGCAACGACAGGCATTGGCACGGGTCCTTTTAAGCTAGTCAAATTTGACGCTGAAGGAGTGACTAAGTTAGTTGCCAACATGGATTACTATGAAGGAGCGCCAGGCGTTGCTGAGATGGAAATCATTGGTATTGGCGATGGCCAGGCGCGTGTTCAGGCGCTTCTTGGCGGGCAGATAGATTTTGAAAATACGGTCACCAACCTACAGCGTCCGATGTTTGAAAACAGTTCTAAATTCACTGTGACCGCGGTGCCAACAGGTAACTGGCGTGGCCTTGTTTTCAGGACTGATAAGAAGCCTTTCACCGATGTTCGCGTTCGGCAGGCCGTCCGCATGGCTGCTGACAGAGATGAACTCGTCCAGCTTGTTATGGGCGGTGGAGGCGTGGTTGCCTGCGATACTCCAGTCAAACCAGATGATCAGTATCGGGCCGCAATTGATTGCCCACAAGACATTGACGGTGCCAAAAAGTTATTGGCTGACGCTGGTTATCCAAACGGCATTGATGTCGAAGTCTATGTCGCGACGCTTGAGCCAACGTGGCCAAAGCTTGCCGAAGCATATCAGCAGCAGGCAGCCAAGGCCGGTATTCGAGTTGCAATCAAGCAGGTACCCTCGGACGGCTTCTGGAAAGAGGCATGGATGAAGAAAACAGTTGCCGCAACCAGATGGAACGAGCGTCCTGCCGATCAGGCTTTGCATGAAATTTACCTTTCAACCGCAAAATGGAACGAATCCTTTTACAAGGATGACGGCTTTGACGCCCTACTTGGTAAGGCCAGACGAGAGCTCGATTTTGACAAACGCAAGGCGCTCTATGTACAGGCACAAGAGCATCTACATCAAACGGCTGGGACGTTGATCCCCTATCATGTCACCAAACTTTACGCGCTAAATTCACGTGTGAAGAACTTTGACATGGTCGTCAATGAGGCCATTCGCTGGCATAAGATCACAGTCAAGTAGACACTCAGAAAACAAATGGCCAGCATGTCTTTGTTTCGCATGCTGGCCGTCTTTTTTTCGTGTAACCCACTCCAATCAAATTCAAAAAAAATCAATGGGGTTCCCTTTTCAATTTCGCACTTTTTTCTATTATTCTGGTAAAGTTATCGCAACTTTCTCCCTATTGAACAGAATTGTCGAGACCGCCCATGTTGACCATGATACTTCGGCGCATTTTTCTGGGGCTAGCGACGATTTCCATCGTTTCACTAATTATCTTCGCTGGTGTTGAGATTCTGCCAGGTGATGCCTGCACACAATATCTGGAACAGGACCAGGCCGATGTGGAACTTCTGGCACAATGTCGTGACGATCTGAATTTGAATAGATCGGCCGTCCAGCGCTACACGGAATGGGCGCTTGGCGCTCTCACGGGCGATTTGGGGATGTCAGTAAATGGCGAGACTAAAATCAGCGATCTTGTTGGAGCACGGTTTGCAAATTCCCTGCTTCTTGCTTTCTCTGCCCTGCTTGTCGGAGTGCCGCTGGCCTTGCTACTTGGTGTTATCACAGGTCTCTGGCGTGACCGAAAGCCTGACATTATTTTCTCGACCGTCGCAATTTTCGCCATGACCATCCCTGAATTTGTGTCAGCAACCCTACTAATTCTTGTTTTTAGTGTATGGCTTGGCTGGCTTCCAGGAATTGTTCTCACTTCTGCCGGGTCTCCGATCAGCGAGTTTTTTCCTGAAATACTGTTGCCAGTGATCGTCCTCTCGCTGGTCATGACAGCTCATGTGATGCGCATGGTCCGCTCATCGGTAATCGAGGTAATGGCAAGTGATTATGTACAGATGGCGACGCTTAAGGGGGTGCCCTATTGGCAAATTGTGTTCCGCCATGCTCTGCCAAATGCGTTACTACCGGCAATCAATGTTGTTGCCCTGACGATTGCCTGGTTGCTTGGCGGAGTCGTTGTCATCGAGGTTGTTTTTAACTATCCCGGCCTTGGTCGGATGATGATCGATGCCATTTCCGACCGTGATCTACCAGTGGTGCAGGCAATAGCCCTGATCGTTGCTTCAATCTATGTCTGCATCAATCTAACTGCAGATTTGATGACAATGATTGCTAATCCAAAACTTCGAACAATGTACCTGAGAAAATGACGTCAAAAGCAATGTTCATTGAACACCCATTAAAGAAGCAGCGTTATGTAGCGGTGTTGCTCGACGTGATGGGTCGTCCATCTGGCGCAATCGGCTTATCGCTTGTCGTGTTTCATGTGTGCCTAGCTATAATCAGCCCGCTTATTGCGCCATATGATTTCAAACTTCAGAATGCCTCGCTAATGCTAAGCCAGCCAAGCAGCGAACATTGGCTTGGTGCTGATCATTTAGGACGGGATATCTTTTCACGCACAATGTTAGGGGGGCGTGAGGCTTTGCTGGTTACCAGCATTGCGACACCTCTCGCTGTTTTTTGGGGTGGATTTATCGGCGTCTTGTTCGGTTTAACCGGAGGCCGCCTCGATGAGGTTTTAATGCGGTTCGTAGATGCCTTTCTTTCGCTTCCTTGGATTTTAAAAATGCTAGTGCTAATTGTCACTTTTGGTACTGGGCTGGAAGTACTGATACCGACGCTTGCGTTTTTCTATGGCATTCCAGTTATCCGCATTGCCCGCGCCGCTACTCACGATGT
>CAJWKB010000017.1 GCA_913042065.1 uncultured Alphaproteobacteria bacterium
GCATTTGAGGGCCCATGGAGGTGACAAGGCCCGCCAGAAAACAAGAGCTCTCATCAACAGTTGGTTGGACCATAACTCTTCTTGGCATATTCAGCGCTGGCGACCAGACGTGATGGGGGAAAGACTGACCAATCTTGTGCAGAATTATGGCTGGTACGGCGAGTCAGCAAGAGAGGGTTTTCAGGTTTCTCTAGCGCGGTCAGTTGCTGTTCAGGCACGCTGTCTGGCACTTGACTGGCGGCGCATGCGGGCGTTGGATGATAGGTTCAGCGGTCTGCGTGGCCTTGCCGTTGCCGAAGCCGCTCTTGGTGCCTCCCGAGGTGATCTTCTATCGTTGCTCGATCTGGCCATGCCCCTCGTCAGAACCCTCATCAACAAGGATGGAGGCCATGTAAGCCGCATGCCGGACAAGCATATGTTGCTGTTGCGCCAGCTCGTTGAGCTAAGGAGCGCAGCTGCCTATGCCGGCGTAGGTATTGAGGAACGGCTGGATGAGATCATTCAGAAGATGGGATCAGTTGGCCGCATGTGGCGCCATGGCGATGGGAAAATGGCGAATTTCAACGGCGCTGGAATGATTAATGCGGCGCATATTGAGGAGATTTTGAACAGAACCGGAACGTCCAGCAAGATATTGCAGCAGGCGCCACAGTCCGGCTTCATGCGCTTTGCCAGTGGACGCACGACATTGATCCTAGACACCGGCATACCAGCATCGCGCGACACGAGTGCGGGTTTCATCGTAGGCCATGGGACATTGTCCTTTGAGATGAGCATTGGCAACACCCCGCTTATCGTAAATGCCGGGCAGACGGCCGCAGACCCGAATTTACGGCATCTGCTCTGTTCAACATCAGCGCATTCAACCGTCAGTATCGATGACCAGAATTCATCGGACCCGGACTCCGGCAGGATGGCGAAGGTTTCCAATGTCGAGGTGGGGCCTGCAACTGGCGGCATTCTTGCGACGGCGTCGCATAGTGGCTATCAGAATTCACATGGCATCCTGCATCATCGAAAACTCTACCTTGCCGCTGGCGGTGGCAATCTGCGGGGTTCGGACGAGCTGGAATATACCGGCGCACCGGGGCAGATTCCACGCTACGCCATCCTCAGATTTCATTTGCATAACCGCGTCAGCGCCGCAATGCTCGGCAATGGTCAGGTGCTAATGAAAATTAGAGGAAATAAAATTGGATGGCTATTCAAGGCAGCTGGTGGCGAAGTTGGTCTGGATAATTCGGTCTACTTTGACGCGGGCATCCGCCATTCCTGTCAGCAGATTGTCGTGCACGCTCCCATCAGCGAAATCCGAACTCTAGGCCGGCATGAGCTCAAATGGGCTTTCCGCCGCAGCGACAGCTAGGCGGCTGGGTCATGCGTAAGTCAGAAGTGGCTGATCTGTCAGCAAAGTCCATTTTTGGTGATCTCGCTATCTGGTTGAAGATTGGCTTTCTGTCCTTTGGCGGACCAGCTGCACAAATCGCGCTCATGCACCGCGAAATTGTCGAAAAACGCCGCTGGCTGAGTGAACAGCAATATCTGAATGCACTCAGTTTCTGCCTTTTGCTGCCTGGACCCGAAGCAATGCAGCTTGCCACCTATGTTGGATGGCGGCGGACTGGCCTAGCCGGTGGATTGTTGGCTGGCCTCATTTTCATTGGCCCAGGCGCGCTTATCATTCTGGCACTAGCGATAATTTACATTTTCTTCGGACAAAACCTGTTTCTGGCGTCACTGTTTTCAGGAATCAAGGCGGCGGTGATTGTAATTGTCCTACATTCCCTCCTGCGGATCGCGCGTCGGACGATGACTGATATCGGCGACTGGTCCGTCGCGACGCTTGCCTTTATTGGAATTTTCTTTCTGGATCTTCCCTTCCCATTAATACTCCTGGCAGCGGCAATTTTCGGCCTCTTTGGCAAAGTCAGAAGTGAGAAGGGCACAGCAAAGGAACAGGCGAACACCGTCGAGCCAAGCGCAACCAGAACCCTGGTGACGGTAGTAATCGGTCTGGCCATCTGGCTTCTGCCTCTACTGGGAATAGCACTACTTGCCGGACGGACAGTTCTGCCAGAGCTCGCGCAATTCTTTACCAAGCTTTCAGTTGTCACCTTTGGTGGCGCCTATGCCGCGCTGGCCTATATGGGACAGGAGGTTGTGAACCATCATCACTGGTTGAGCACCCCTGAGATGATGGATGGTCTCGGACTTGCCGAAACCACCCCTGGCCCGCTGATTCTGGTGACAGAATTTGTCGGTTTCATTGCCGCCTATCGAGATGCGCTTAGCGCATCTGGCGGCACTGCCATCAGCACATCACCAGTGATTTTCGGCTGTGTCGGCGCACTGGTGACACTTTGGGCCACCTTTGCCCCCTGTTTCCTCTGGATTTTCAGTGCCGGCCCTTATGTGGAATGGATCGTCGCAAGGCCAAGGTTGAATAATGCACTCGGCGGCATCACCGCGGCGATTGTCGGGGTGATTGGCAATCTGTCAGTCTGGTTTGCTCTGCATGTGTTTTTTGCCGATGTTAATTTGGTGAAAAGAGGCATGTTCCAGATTCTGATCCCCAATCTTAGCAGCGCTGAATGGGGTGTCCTTTCCATTGCCTTTGCCTGTGGTATCCTGCTGTTCTGGAGGCAATGGGACAGTTGGAGGATCATTGCTATTGCCGCGGCCTTAGGACTTGGCATGAATAATTTCTGATCTACTTGAAAACGATGATCACAATTTGCGTTTATGGCTACGGTTTGCCATAACAACGCCAACCGATCGACAGCAAATCCAACCAGCCATTGATTTGAGCAGGAACCCCGTCATGACCATTCGCCGCGCGTTATTATCCGTGTCCGACAAAACCGGGCTAGAGAGTTTCGCCCGGTGCCTTGAGGCAGCCGGTGTCGAAATACTCTCGACAGGAGGAACCGCCCGCCTGCTGCGCGAGGCAGACATAATCGTCACCGATGTGGCATCTATCACCGGGTTCCCAGAAATCATGGATGGCCGGGTAAAGACCCTGCATCCAAAGATTCATGCTGGTCTGTTGGCTCGGCATGACAATGAGGACCATTTGAATGCTATACAGGCCCAGAATATCGAGAGTATCGATCTGCTGGTGGCCAATCTCTATCCCTTCGAGGCCACCATTGCAGTAACACAAGACCATTCGAAACTGATTGAGAACATTGACATTGGTGGACCTGCCATGCTGCGTGCCGCAGCCAAGAATCATGATTTTGTCACGGTCGTGTGTGACCCCGCCGATTACCCAAAGATTGCCGACGAAATTAGTAAGACCGGTAAAACCAGCGTTTCCACCCGGCAGGAGCTCGCCGCAAAGACCTTTGCACAAACGGCAGCCTATGATGTCGCCATCGCCAACTGGATGAGTGCTGACAATTTGCCCGAAAAGGTGAGCATCTCCGGCACACGCTCGCTGGCGCTACGCTATGGCGAGAACCCACATCAAGAAGCAGCACTTTACAAGGTTGCAAATGTGCGTGCAGGTGTTAGCAACGCCACGCAGATTCAGGGCAAACCACTATCCTATAACAATATCAATGACACGGATGCCGCATTTGAACTTGTGGCTGAATTTGACGCACCAACAATTGCCATTGTTAAACACGCCAACCCCTGCGGCGTTGCCTCGGCCACCAGCTTAGTTAAGGCCTGGCATGATGCATTGGCAACTGATCCGGTAAGTGCTTTTGGCGGCATCGTCGCAATGAACAGATCGCTTGACGAGCAGACAGCAAAGGCAGTGATAGATATCTTTATCGAGGTGGTGATCGCCCCAGACGCGAGCGATGCAGCAAAATCAATAATAGCAGAAAAGCCGAATTTGCGGCTGCTGCTGACAGGTAGTCTGCCAGATCCACGTGAACGGTTTACCAAGATTAAATCTGTTGCCGGGGGTTTTTTGATGCAGTCGCGTGACGACGGCATAATTGGGCTAAATGACCTGGAGGTGGTGACAAAACGGACGCCAACAACCACCGAGATGAACGACTTGATGTTTGCCTGGAAGGTCGCCAAACACGTCAAGTCAAATGCCATCGTCTTCGTTAAGGATGGCTGTACGGCGGGTGTTGGTGCCGGCCAGATGAGCCGTTTTGACTCGGCCCGAATCGCAGTGCAAAAAGCCCAAAACATGGCGGCGCATTATGATTGGCCAGTCAGCCGCACAATCGGTTCGGTTGTTGCTTCTGATGCATTCTTTCCCTTTGCTGACGGCCTGGAAGTGTTGGTTGAAGCTGGTGCTACCGCTGTGGTGCAGCCTGGTGGCTCAAAGAGTGATAATGAGATCATCGCCGCTGCTGACGAGGCCGGAATCGCGATGGCGTTTACTGGAATGCGACATTTCAATCATTAAAGGAGGTATTAGTTTAGCCGTTAGCGGTGGTTTGTGCCGCTGCCCAGACCTTGCGCATCAGGCTTGGCAGATCAGCTGGCTTTACCGGCTTCCAGTCACCACGATCGGCAATGTTGGCTAAATTTTTTGGCGAGGTGACAACTGCCACCGCAACCTCCATCTCCACTTCAAAATGAGTAAAGACATGCTGTACTCTTTTCTCAAGGCGACGCCACTCAGCCGGAAATGGTGCAGCATCAAGTGCTAAATCACAATCAAAATTCTCACCTCTCGTTGCCCAGCCAGTTGATGGAAAAGCAAGCATCCCACCAAGCATCCCACTATCCTGTCTGCGAACCAAAAAGGCCTCGCCAGAGCGCGAGCGCGCAACAAAGGCAATGCCCCGGCGCGTTTCCTTGGCCTTTTTGGCGGGTTTTACGGGAAAAGCCTCAACCATTTCGCAGCCAAAGGCCGTGCAATGGCTAGAAAATGGACAAGATTCACAATTCGCACCTTTTGGCGTGCAAACGGCATTAGCAAAATCCATCAGCGCCTGCGGAAAATCTGACGGCCGCTCATCCGGCATAATGGCAGCATAGTGGCGACCGATCTCGACCTTTGCTGTTGGTAAAGGCTTAGAAATACCATAGAATCGTGCCATCACCCGCTCTATATTGCCGTCAATAACAACGCTACGCCGACCATACGCGATGGCGCTGATGGCACCTGCGGTATAAGGGCCAACACCCGGAAGCGCGTGCAGACCATCACTCGTCTTTGGAAACTGACCACCACATTCATCAACAACGAATTTAGCTGCCTTGTGCAAATTACGGGCACGTGCATAATAACCAAGACCAGCCCAAGCAGCTAAAACATCATCCAGCGACGCACGGGCTAAATCCTCAATACATGGCCAGCGGCGGATGAAGTCAAGAAAATAGGGCACGACCGTAGTCACAACCGTCTGTTGTAACATTATCTCTGATAACCAGACATGGTAAACTGGTGCTAACTCCGGCCAGCGCCGACGCCAAGGCAGTTCGCGCCCGTGCCGATCATACCAGGAAAACAAAGTGGCAGATTCAAAAAAAGGTGCTGTCATGACCCAGACACTCTCACAAGCGCCTTGTCAAATCAACCAGATGCCAGACAAAAGGCGGGTATCGTCATCCTGTTAAAGTTTATGCTACAGTGTTTGCTCTAAATTACAGACACCCATCACCCAAAACACTGAATCATGGCGCAAGACCCAACCCGTAAAAAACATATGACCCGTCTGTCAAAGCTTGTTGACCCGATGATCGAGCCAACAGCTAGAGCGCGGGGTTTTGTCCTCACGCGATTGATTTCACAATGGCAGCAAATTGCCGGTGATATGGCCTTATGGTGCCAACCGATTGAGTTAAAATTCAACAAAGGGGAAACAAGCAACGGTAGCTTAAAAGTGGCCATCGCCAGCGGGCGTGGCCCAGAGGCAACCCAAAAAACCGACGACATCATAAGGCGTGTCAACACTGCTTTCGGATATGCTGCAGTCAGCAGATTATCCTTTGTTCAAACCTTCCAAAATAAGCGCGCTCCACTAGAACAGCCAGAGACCAGCGCCCCCAAAACACAGGCTAAGCACAATAATACCATTTGGGCGCTTGATGAAAAGTTGCAGCAGGTAGAATCACCTGAATTACGCGCCGCATTGCGTCGCCTTGGCACGCCAAAAGCCGAGCCCACAAATTAGCTACGAACTAGGGCAGGCGGACTAATGTTCTAGAAAGAGCAGATGCTAGAAAAAACCCAATAGATTACAGATTCACGCATTGCCCCGAAAAGTGGGTTCGATTATGGTTGTCCCCATGACACATCACGAGATCTTCACCAATTCAACAATGCGTCGGCATTTTATCAAATGCATGACGACGGTAGCGCTTGTAGCCAGTTTTCCACAGCTAGCCCGTAGCTCCAACCCAAGCATCGAGAATGCAGTTACGCCGCGCATACTTGGCAAGAGTAATGCACCCGTGCAGGTGGCTGAATATTATTCCATGACCTGTGGCCATTGTGCGGATTTTCACAACAACATTTTTCCAATCGTAAAATCAAAATTGATCGATACAGGTATCGTGCGTTTTGAAAAGCGACCCTTTCCTCTAGACGGATTGGCACTGCGGGCGCACGCGCTGGTCCGCAGTGTCTCCCACAAGAAATACTTTCCTCTGGTAAAATTGCTGCTCGCGCAGCAACCTACCTGGGTTCGTGCCGCGGATCCACTTTTCGCCTTAATGAAAATTGGCCGGCTTGCCGGAGTTAGTGGCGAGAATTTCGATGCCACCATGCGAAACCGTGAATTGCTTGAGGCCATCGTAGCACTGAAGCAGGAAGGCATTGATGATTGGCAGATTGCCTCAACACCGAGCTTTGTTGTAAACAATGAGGAAGTGTTGTCAGGCAATATGTCCTACGAAGATTTTGCCGAGAGACTGAGCGCCTTTGGCGCCTGATAAACTCTTATTGTCGATATTTTATTTCAGATGCCGGGGGCATGATTTTTGATTTTTCGAAGCCTGAAAATGGCCGGATTCAAATCCTTTGCCGAAATGGCAGAGGTTGATATAGAGTCTGGCATGACCGGCATTGTCGGACCGAATGGATGCGGAAAATCGAACGTAGTGGAAGGACTACGCTGGGTCATGGGCGAGAGTAATGCCCGGCAAATGCGTGGTGGCGAAATGGATGACCTGATCTTTTCCGGAACCGATCAGAGGCCAGCGCGCAATCTCGCCGAAATCACTTTGAACCTAGACAATTCTAAACGCAATGCGCCAGCTGAATTCAACAACGATGACGATATCGAGATCACACGGAAGATCGAGCGCGCCAAGGGCAGCAGCTATTTTGTCAATTCTAGACCGGCAAGAGCCAAGGATGTACAGTTGCTATTTGCTGATTCAGCCACCGGCGCCCGGTCATCTGGCATAGTCAGCCAAGGGCGGATCGGCGCTATCGTCGGCGCCAAACCAAACGATCGGCGCGTTCTGCTTGAAGAAGCAGCAAACATCACCGGCCTGCATTCGCGCCGACATGACGCAGAGCTGCGGCTTCGCGGCGCAGAGACTAATCTTGAGCGCCTCGATGACGTGATTGCTGGCCTAAGCGAACAACGTGACTCTCTAAGCAAACAAGCTCGGCAAGCAAGTCGCTACCGATTGATTGCGGACCGTATCCGCAAGGCCGAAGCACAGCTTTTGCTGGCAAAATGGACAGCGGTTCAGACCAGTCTTAGTGACTGTGAAGCTGATCTTCAGAGCATTCAACTACGCGTTGCTGAAAAAACAAAAATCGCAGCAAAAAGCGCGACAGGCAGAACCGAACTCGCTGCCGCCCTGCCCCCCCTTCGGGAGGCAGAAGTTCTTAAAGCTGCCGAATATCAAAGACTGTCAATTGGCCGCGACGAGCTTGACCGAGAGGGAGAACGGATCCGAGATGCGCTGGAAAAGCTCTACACGCAGCAGGAACGAATCGTCAATGACATGGCGCGTGAGACTGAACTACGAGATGACGCATTGACCGCCAACAGCCGGCTTGGAGACGAGATTATAGAGTTGCAAAAACAGATTGAGGCGGCAACACCGCAGAGTGATGCCGCTGATCTGGAACTTGAAGCTGCTAGGGAGGACGCCCGTATTGCCGAGACCGTCCTCGCCGAGGCTGGTGCCAAGGTGCGCGCAGCAGCAACAACAAGAGATTCATTGGCCAATCGAATTGCCGATCTGAGCAACCGAGAAAAAGCAGCCAAAAGCGCCCTCGCCGCACTCGATATCTTTGCGATGAAAGATCAAGCGGCAACAACGCAGTCTACACTAGAAAGCGCTGAGACCTTGTATGAGAGCGAGCGCGCCGCGTTAGAGCAGGCCGAACATGCGCTAGCCGATGCACAGTCAAGTACTGAGGTTGCGATCAACGCACATCGCGATTCTGAAGCACAGTTAACCCGCCTACAGGCAGAAATCGACGCCTTGCAGTTTCTTCTTTCAGATGGTGGAAACCCGGATGAGGTTCCAGTTGTTGACCTACTCATTGTGAAAGATGGCATGGAGAATGCGCTCGCGGCTTACCTTGCCGATGAGTTGGGCTCTCCCGTCGATTTCGGTGATCACAGCTATTGGCGAAGACTTGACGGCAGATCCGATCTAACTCCTCCGAAAGGTAGTTTACCTCTAGCGAATTTTATTGACGGTGTGTCCGGGTTGAAGGCAACTTTGGCTGGTGTTGGTGTAGTCGATGATGCAGCGATTGCCGAGTCTCTTCAGCCAAAAATGAGTCCAGGGCAGGCATTGACCACAAAAAATGGCGGTTTGTGGCGATGGGACGGTTTCGTTCGCAAGGCAAGTGGTAGCGACAAAAGTGCTGAACGCATTCGCCAACGGCAACGCTTCGATTTTTTGCAAGAAAAGGCTCTTCACGTGGCAAATGATGGCGCATTGCGCCAGCAAATCAAAGCCGACGCTGAGGCCAATTTGGCACGTTGTCGCGATACTATGGTGACAACCCGCGCTAAAGCTGGAACGGCAGAACAGGAATTGGCTGCTGCCCGCCGAAATGCCGAGTCCGAATCACTGAAACTACTATCCGCCCAAGACCGTGCCAGCGATCTGCGGACCGCTATAGACACGGTTTCCAAGGAATTACTGTCCTGTGAAGCCGAATCCACCGCGATAAGCGATGATACTGCTCTGGTGAAGGCTGAGAGCCGCGCCCGTTTTACCGCAGAAGCAACCCGCGAAAGCCTGAGTGAGATGATGCAGAGTCTGTCGCGACTGAACGAACTGATTCTTAGCACCAATCGTCGCATTGGCGAAGCTGAACGCGAGCGAAAAGCTTGGCAAGACAGGCTAAAGGGCGCGGAAACGCGCGTTATTGAAATGCAAAAACGGCTTTCCGACGGTGAGCGCGAACAAGAGCGCCTACAGGCCCTACCCGCAGACTTAGAGCGCCAACGACACGAAATGGCAGACCGGCTTGACGTTGCTGCAGAGAATAGGAAGCATGCCGGCGACGCCCTGCAACGGGCCGAAACTGCGCTCGCCATCGCAGAGACAGCGCAGCGAGATCATGATGCGGCACTAGCCAATGAGCGCGAGACATTGATCCGGACTGAGGGCAAGTTGGAAAAAATAAGGGAGATTGTAAATGCGGTGCGGGAAAATATCACTGAAAAGCTTGGTTGCGAACCGCAGAATGTAGCAACAGTAGCTGAGATAGATAATGTCAAATTGTTGCCAGATGTGGAGACACTGGACGGCAAACTGCAGCGATTAATCCGTGAGCGGAACAACATTGGACCAGTCAATCTACGCGCTGAAGCAGAGATGGAAGAAACAGCAACACGGATTGCCATTATGGAGGAAGAGCGGGATGATTTACTCGCCGCCATCGCCAAGCTGAGGAAGGCTATCAGTCAGTTGAACCGTGAAGGACGCGAGCGGTTGTTGCTCAGCTTTGGTGAGGTTAATGGCCATTTCAAGACATTGTTTAAACAGCTGTTTGGTGGGGGAAATGCTGAATTGCAACTGACTTCCGCCGACGACCCGCTCGATGCTGGCCTTGAAATAATGGCCAGCCCACCTGGTAAGCGCCTCCAGTCTCTATCATTGTTGTCAGGCGGTGAACAAGCATTGACTGCATTGGCGATAATTTTTGCTGTATTTCTGACAAACCCAGCACCTATTTGCGTTCTAGATGAGGTAGATGCGCCATTGGATGATACGAATGTCGTGAGATTTTGTGATCTTTTGCGTGATATCTGCACAAGGACTGACACACGATTTCTTGTCGTTACGCACCACCGCATGACTATGGCGCGCATGGACCGGCTTTTTGGCGTAACTATGGAACAACGCGGTGTGTCGAAACTAGTGTCAGTTGACCTACAAACAGCCGAGCGAATCCGCGACGCCGCAGTGGCCTGATATGGGGCTGACCCGGACCAGCCTCCTGCCACATTTTTTCACTCAAAACCGGGCCTCACAGACAATCCCTCCTGTCTGTCATTTTCACCGCAGGGCAAGAGGATTGAAGGCTTGACAAAGGCCAAGCCACCCACCTATGTTGGGCGCGTTTCTGGCAGGGGTTTTGCGGTCGCTTTTGAAGGCGTAAGATGGTCTGCCAAGCGTGAGAGGAAACAGCATTTAGGACGAACCAAACCATCTTCTTTTTCCGTTGGCCATGATGTTGATTTCATAAGCAGAAATTAGCTGACAGCCGGACAGGGCGAATGAGCGATCAGGATCCAGAGGGCGACAAGCGCCTGGCAGATATTGAACGCCGTATCTCTGCGATGCAGGGAAGGCGGAATCAGGACGAGAAAAAGAAAGATGATCGGGGTTTGCCTGTCGGTATCGGCGCCATAATGGGCCGCGTCGCGACTGAGTTGGTCGCCGGGGTCATTGTCGGAGCTTTTATCGGCTGGATGCTGGACAACTGGCTTGGGACATCACCTCTGTTTCTGGTGCTGCTGTTTTTTCTGGGCGCCATGGCGGGGATGTTGAACGTCTGGCGAATGTTTTCAGGCCGCGGTCTTGCGGTGGGTTATTTTGATGAGCATCATGACTCATCAGAGAAAGAGTGAAGGACTGATCTGAAGATGGCATCTCAAGGCATGCATTCACCCGTAGAGCAGTTTGAAATCAAGCCCCTTATCGAGCTTTCCGCCGGTGGCGTTGACATTTCGTTCACCAATTCCAGCCTGTTCATGCTGTTAGCAATCCTGGTCAGCGGCATTTTTCTTGTAACGGCCATGCGTCGGGGCGAGCTTGTTCCCGGCCGCATGCAGGGCGCCGCCGAAATGATGTATGAGTTTGTTGCTGATATGATCCGCAGCAATGTTGGCAGCGAAGGCCGTGCCTATTTCCCATTCATCTTCACGCTGTTTGTCTTCCTGCTGTTTGGCAACATGCTTGGGCTGATCCCCTATTCCTATACTTTCACATCGCAGATCGTTGTCACCTTTTTCATGGCAGCCTTTGTCTTTGTCGCTGTCACGATGATCGCACTGTTCAAGCACGGCCTGCATTTCTTCAGCTTCTTCGTGCCAGCAGGGGCGCCGAAGGTGCTGATCCCCTTCCTCATCGTGATTGAGGTGATTTCCTATTTTGTTCGCCCTGTCAGCCTCTCTGTTCGTCTGTTTGCCAACATGCTGGCTGGCCATACGATGTTGAAGGTGTTTGCAGGACTTGCCGTGATGATTTCCGGTGCCGGCGGGCTTGCCATGGCCGGTTCGCTGCTGCCATTTTTGGCGCTGATTGGCCTCACCGGGCTGGAGATGCTTGTGGCAGCACTTCAGGCCTATGTTTTCACGATTTTGACCTGTATGTATTTAAACGATGCTCTGCACCTGCACTAGGCAGTGAGTTGAGCCGCGTGATCCGCTAGCGCTTCGGACTGGAATACTCATAGCGGTGTTTGTTTAGACCCTAACTATCGTTAACTCGGAAGGACTTTAAAATGGAAGTAGAAGCTGCAAAAATGATCGGTGCCGGCCTGGCTGTTATCGCTCTCGCCGGTGTTGGTGTTGGTATTGGCAACATCTTCTCTGCTCTCGTCACATCAATCGCCCGTAACCCAGCCGCCAGAGACGAGGTTTTCGGTATTGGCATTCTTGGCTTTGCCCTGACTGAAGCGATTGCGCTGTTCGCGCTTGTTGTTGCGTTGTTGCTGCTGTTCGCACTGTAATTCACCAGCACTTACTTTATAACCCTGCCCCTGCCTGCCTGTTCTGGCCGGCAGGATGGAGCGTAAAAATGCTATGTAAGATGGGAACAGACATCGCCAAAAGCGACATGATGCGTTGCCTGACGCTGGCAACAGGCACTGGCTTCGGCCTCGCTGTGACAGGTGGAAAGGCATTGGCGGCCGGTGCAAGTGAGCCCGGACTGCCACAGCTGGATATCAGCACCTGGCCCTCGCAGATTTTCTGGCTGATTGTCATTTTTGGCATCGGCTATGCGATGATGGCCAAAATTATCACTCCGAAGATCGGCACTGTGCTTGAAAACCGGCGCACCCGCCTCGATGGTGATCTTGGCAAGGCCCGTGAGGCCAGCGCTGAGGCAGCAAAAATCCGCGCTGAATACGAGGCCGACCTCGAATCCGCCCGCAGTGACGCTGCCGCTTTCGCCCGCAAGGCTGCAGCTGAAGCGGCAGAAAAGGCGGCTTCCGTTGAAGGCAAGGCTGACAAGAAACTTGCAAGTAGGGTAGCCTCGGCCGAAAAGAACCTCGCCGCAGCAAGAAACGAAGCGATGGAGAATCTCAATACAGTAGCGGCAGAAGCTGCACTTGACGCTGTTAATACTTTGGTTGGGCTTAAGGCGACAAAGGCTCAGGCCGAAAAAATAGTCAAGGACGCTGCCAAAGCAATAGCTCCACAGGAGGCCGACTGATGGAAGGTATTATAATGGAGTCAGTTTGGGTTGCCGCAGGCTTTATTGTTTTCGTTGTGCTGATCTGGCGTCGCGTCGGGGCTGCCGTTGGCGGCATGCTCGACGACCGCTCAAAGAAGATCAAGCAGGATCTTGATGAAGCCCGCGCCCTACGCGAGGAAGCGCTGGAGGAACTGCATCAGTTCCAGCGCCTGCACCGGGAAGCGGCTGAGGAAGCAAAAGCTATGCTGAAAAATGCCGAGGCAACCGCCGAGCGCATTCGTGAGAATGCTGAAAAGGCCGCCGCCGAGACGGTCAAACGGCGTGAGGTTCAGGCATCAGCCAAGATTAAGGCTGCAGAAACTGCGATGGTCAAGGAACTGCAGGAGCGCGCGGCCAATCTTGCGATTGCCACCGCAACAGAGATCATCACATCCAAACTCGATGAAAAGGCGAGCCTGGAGCTGGTTGATACAGCTGTCAGTGAAATTGAAAAGCTGAATTAATTTGTATTTCTAAGAGTGATGATTGTCTCTTCGCAGGCCGGGCCTCAGAGTGTCGGAGTTAACATCAACACTACCCGTTGCCCCGCTTCGATAACAAAATCAAATTCAGTAATCGGGTATTGGGACTTCATCCCTTTGTCAAAACCAATTCGATACCCGAAGGCTTCATTCGACACAAGCTTATCATCCGGACCGATTATCGCCATCGCCATGCCAATGATAGCAACGTCAGCATCTCCATTGCCGGTGTAACTACGTACAGCTTTTACTCCGGCGCTAACCTCCATTTTTATCTTGCCGTTCCGCTTTTTTGTACAGGATGTACTCACACCGTTGAAACGAACATCAACCAGGTGGCCAAAATTATCTGTCTTCACAAAGACCTCAGCCGCTTCTTGAAGCGCTGTAATTTGGGGGCAGTCAACGGCCTCCTTGTTTACAACACTGCATCCAGAAAGGCAAAACGACACCAGTGTCAGGAAAGCCACGGTAAAGATAGAATTGTACGATGTCATGGTTACACCTTAGCCCCTTTTTACGACAACGGCAATTGACCTGAGAGCCTTTATCGCGCATGAACTATGACATGAGCAAAACAGAAAAACATCTCAGACTCGCTGCGCCAAGGGGCTTTTGCGCTGGTGTTGACCGAGCCGTGAAAATTGTTGAGGCGGCATTAGAAAAATTTGGAGCGCCAGTCTACGTGCGCCATGAGATTGTACATAACAAGACGGTCGTTGATGCCCTTGCTGAAAAGGGAGCCGTATTTGTTGAGGAACTAAATGAGGTTCCGATCGGCGCGCCTGTTGTGTTTTCCGCACATGGAGTTTCTCGCGCGGTTGTGGAGGAGGCTAGTGACCGGAAAATGATTGCTGTCGATGCCACCTGCCCGCTGGTGACAAAAGTCCATAATGAGGCTAAACGTCATGCAAAGCACAAGAGGCATATTCTGTTTATAGGCCACACTGGCCATCCCGAGGTTGAAGGCACAATGGGGCAGGTTGACGGCGATGCCATCACATTGATCGAAACCCCTGATGACGCACGCAATGTAAATCCGCCAACCGATTGCGAGCTGGCATTTGCGACTCAGACAACCCTGTCGGTCGATGATACAGCTGAAATTATTTCAATCTTGCAATTTAGATTCCCTAAAATAACCGGCCCGCGTGGCGAAGACATCTGCTACGCGACAACAAACAGACAGAATGCTGTCAAAGCGGTGGCCGAGGATCTTGACCTGATGCTTGTTGTTGGCGCGCAGAATTCATCTAATTCAAAACGTCTTGTCGAGGTCGCGCTGCGGGCGGGCGCCAGTAAGGCGGCATTGGTTGCAGATAAGAATGACGTCGACTGGCAAGCTGTTGATATAGCCAAATCGATTGGCATTTCTGCAGGTGCCTCAGCACCAGAAACTGTGGTTCGGGAACTAATTGCTGAAATTCAAAAGCGATACGATGTTGAAGTGGATGAAAAAGCACTGGTCGAAGAGAACATCACCTTTAAGCTACCCAGCATCTTGACCAGTTAAGTAAGTTAAGCCATGGCAGTTTATACACCTGTTGACGACAACGCACTCAGCACGTTTTTGACGCGCTATGACATTGGCAGAATGCTAAGTTTTTCTGGCATTGCTGAAGGTGTTGAAAACTCCAATTATCTGCTTAGTACAGATCAGGCAAACTACATTCTCACATTATATGAAAAACGCGTAGACCCAGTAGACCTTCCATTCTTTATGGAACTAATGGAAACACTTTCCAACGCAGGTATGAACTGCCCATTACCGGTGACGACAAGGGACGGATCGGTACTACAGGAACTTAAAGGACGCCCTTGTGCAATCTTTACCTTTCTTGACGGCACATGGTCACGCTTTCCAAACAAAGAGAAATGTCGGGAGCTAGGAACGGCGCTTGCAACCATGCATTTGAAGGCAGGTGCAGTGACCCGGTGTAGGCTAAATACCCTCGGCCCCCTATCATGGCAGCCACTGTTTTCTTCTGTAAAGGAGCAAGCTAACGATTTTGGTGTTGGTATGGCCCAACAGATTCAGGACAGACTTGATGCGATCATCGAAAAATGGCCAACCAATTTGCCCGAAGGGCTGATCCATGCCGATCTGTTTCCCAACAATGCACTGTTTACTGGTAACAAACTAACTGGATTGATTGATTTCTATTTCGCCTGCGAAGATATTCTCGCCTATGATATCGGGATTTGTCTGAACAGTTGGTGCTTTGAAGCAGATGGCAGTTTCAACCTCACAAAGTCTCGAGCAATGTTAAAGGCCTATGACCAGGTAAGGCAATTGTCAAAGGCTGAAATCAAAGCCATTCCAGTGCTGGCTGCGGGTGCTGCCATGAGGTTTTTCCTCACGCGCCTGTATGACTGGATCCACACACCTACTGATGCTCTTGTCAGTCCGAAAGATCCAATGGAGTTTTGGTCGATCCTCCGCTTCCATCAATCCGTTTCCGACACCACAGCCTATGGAATTGACTTGTAACGCCATGAGTTTGCCCGTAAGCCTCCACACCGATGGTTCGTGCTTGAAAAATCCTGGCCCTGGTGGTTGGGCCGCAATTTTGCAATGGAACGGCAATGAGAGAGAACTATCAGGCGCCGTGCCAGACACCACGAACAACCGTATGGAGTTGCAGGCAGCGATTGAAGGCTTGAATGCGCTTACCCGGCCAATGCATGTCGAGCTTTATACGGACAGCAAATACGTCATGGATGGTATCACCTCGTGGGTACCAAAATGGCGTTTGAATGGCTGGAAAACAGCAACAAAAAAACCCGTCGCTAATCAAGATTTATGGCAACAGCTAGATGAAGCACTCTCACGACACAGTGTGAACTGGCACTGGGTCAAGGGTCATTCGGGGGATCCGATGAATGAACGATGTGATGATCTTGCACGCGCCGCCGCAATGACCATCTAGCGTATTT
>CAJWKB010000018.1 GCA_913042065.1 uncultured Alphaproteobacteria bacterium
GCCCCGCCAATCGACTCAACAAGCTGAGTTCGCAACCAGATCGATCTGCCTGGGGGGTCGGATCGGGGGGACCCCTCGCCTGGCCTGGCGTAATGGTACTGGGTCCTTGACGAACCAGTGGCGTGAGGCCATGGTAGAGTCTCGGCTTCAGTCATACCTCCGGGCCTAAACAGCCTAAACAGTCTGTATCCTTGGCGGTATCGCGGTCCGTGCACACAACACCCGTTCCGCCGGCCGCTCTCTCATTTTGAAACAAATATGTAAACCGTGCCCTGGGGATCCGTCCGTTGAAAAAAAATCCAAGTCGCATCGGTGGACGGTCCAGTCGCTGGCCTGACAAGTCTTACTGCAGTAGAACACAACGGAACACGCGACGCAGCGAGTGCGAGTGAATCTGCCGCATACGACGCACTCGAGAGGCCGGTTTCTACGCAGAGCGGTGGGCAGCTCCTCGGCGATGGAGGGGCTGCATGGCAAGGCGAGGGGAGCGGGCATGGCGGGCGGAGGAGACTCCGTTGGCTGGTTGGTGACACGGTGACAGGTGTAGCGCGCAGAAGGCGATGGTTCGTCTAGTGCAACTGTGCCACGAATTGCTCCAACACATCCCGCCGCGTCGAATTCCATCCGCGACCGGCGGTTGCGGCTCTCTGAGCAAGCGCCGACTCCATCGCAAGCCGCTGCAACCCGCGCTTAATCTGTACGGCAACGCTCATATTACCAGGGCCGACACTGCGAGCCAGCCCGGCCGACTCCATCGCAAGGCCCGTTTCGCGGCTGGCGTCCCAATACTCGTCGGAGGCGATGATGTCAAAGACAATGAACCTGAAGCCGTCTGCCCAAACATTTAATCTGGAACACTCTCGGCCTGTTGAGTATCGGAAATCCAACTCTGTAGGATCCACTGTTAGGAAACGACCTATAGAATAGGCTGTGTTCGCTTCCACTTCTCCGGAGATGAGGTCATACATGCCAACGCCAGAGCTGAGCTTGACCACTGCGTACATCTTGATCTGACACTGCTTCAAGAAGAAGCAGTGTGGACTCCCGCTAATTTCATACCTGTTCCCATCTAGCTGCGTCGTGTACTCCTGCTCCGTTTTGGTGTCAGCCCATGTGTACTCTATGGTGTCCGTTTTCCATACAAGCCTCAACAAGTCTTCACCTGCATGTTCGCAGAGCGTCAGTACCCTATCATACACTAATATATCGAGCGGCTCCTGTTTTTGCTAGGCTACGGATCTGGCGATACTGTGGTATTTTTAAGTATATTTTGCTAGATAACCCAACTTATCGTTCTGTTGCGAAGCGATTCAGGCGGTTTTTTGCGTTTTTCTTAAAATATTGAGGTAGCGTTTCAGATGGCCTTGAAAGTTTCGACAACCAAGCGTATCCCTCCATTTTTGGCAATGGAAGTGATGAACGCGACACGATACCTTGAGGCCAACGGTGCAGACCTAGTGCATATGGAAATTGGTCAGCCTTCGACGCCGCCGCCACCTGCAGTTTTGCAGGCGCTAACAAAATCCCTTGGAGCCACTCGGACACATAACTATTCGGTGGCTTTTGGCGAGATGGCATTGCGACAGCGCATTGCTGCGCATTATGAGGATTGGTATGGCCGCCGTCCTGATCCTGACAATATCGCTGTGACACTTGGTTCATCTCTTGGCTTTGCGCTAGCCTTTCTAGCGGCATTTGAACATGGGGACCGAATCGGAATCGCCAATCCTGGCTATCCTGCTTACCGCAATCTAATGTTGGCGCTTGGTCTAGAGCCTGTGCTGCTGCCTTCGCGCGCCGCTGAGGGATGGTTGCCACAGCTTGAGGTATTGGCGAGTAAGGGTAATTTGCCTGATGGGTTATTACTGGCCAGCCCAGCAAACCCTACGGGCGTGGTAATGAGCGATTCCAGCATAAAAGATATTTGCCGTTGGTGCGATGCCAATGGCATACGATTAATTATGGATGAAATTTATCATGGTTTGACCTTTGATAAGCGGCCAACTTCAGCATTACTTCACAGCGATAGCGTGATCGTGGTCAATTCCTTTTCAAAATATTTCTGCATGACCGGTTGGCGCCTAGGCTGGATGATCCTTCCCGATGATTTGTTGGAAACAACCGAACGTTTGGCCCAGAACCTTTACATTAGTCCATCGCGCCCGATGCAGGAAGGCGCAATGGCGGCTTTCGATGACTATGATACGCTCGATCAGAATGTTGGGCGTTATCGCGAGAATCGTGATGTCTTGCTTCGCGATTTGCCACCCGAATTTCTTGGTGACATGGCTCCAGCCGATGGTGCTTTTTATATCTATGCTGATTTGACGCAGCTCTCGAAGTCAGCTTTGAATTCAATCGATTTTGCCGATGAGCTGCTGAGGAAGGCTTATGTTGCTTGTACGCCCGGCGTGGACTTCGATCAGGAATTTGGTCATCAACACCTTCGGCTCTCCTATGCCGGCAGCGCCGAAGACATGAAAAAAGCTAGCCGGCGGATTAATAGCTGGCTTCCTTCTTATCTAAAAACGCTCTAGCCGCGGCTCCACCATCCGCGTTTGCGGCCTTCAGGTTTGGCGGCGCCAACCTCGATCACATCCTGTGGTGCAGAGCTGGTTGGCGCACGCTTTGCATCGTCTGCGGATGCATCACTGACTTTCGCGTTACTGGCTTCTGCCCCACGGACGACGGGTGTTGGCGTGCCAGTATCAACAGAAGCTGCGGCTTTTTTACGGACAGCCTTTTTTACATGTGCTTTCTTCGTTCTTTTTGTCGTACCCACCTTAGCAGTGGATGTTTTTTTGCGGGCTCGCTTCGGCTTATCCTCGTCGGTGCTCCCCTTATTTGAATACGCTGGTGCATCGTTGGTGGTGGCTTTTGTAGCGACTTTTTTGCGAGCGCGACCTGTTGGGTTTGCCGGTTTGGCACCGGTTGCAGGTTTAGCGCTAGCCGGAGCGGCGCTCGCATTTGTTTCCCCGTTCCCTAAAGTTTTGTCTGCGGCCAACGTGGCAGCAACATCGCCACTCATTGACTTACGGCCACGTCTGCCACGTGCAGTTTTTGGCGGTTTAATGTTTGCTGCGCCCTCAATGGTTTGATCAGCCACACTGGTGTCATCATCTTGATCTGCCTTAGTCGTGTCAGCGACTTTGATAGCCTTGGCTGCCTCGGCATTGTTCTGATTATTGTCAGATTCGCCACTACGCCGCCGCCGCCTGCGGCCACCCCGCCGGCCACGCTTGCGCCGCTTAGGCTGTTCATCATCTGAAGCTGGGTCTTCATCCAGAGCAACAGCACTTACCGTTTCGCCCTCGCTCTCGGCACTTGCTTCGGCTTTGGCTCGACGGTTATTATTTGCTGCTTGCTGTTTATTACCCTGCGAGCCAACACGCTCAACCCGATAGTCAGGAGCGATTAGGCTGTCGTCAGACAGCAGTACAATCTGCATGCCGCAGCGCAATTCCAGGTCTGCCAACGATGGCCGCTTGTGGTTCAAGATGAAAAAAGCAACTTCACGGTGCATGGTGACGTGCAATGCATCCATCTTACCCTTCTGCGCCTCCTTTTCGATTATCCGCAGCATCTGCATGGCTGCCGTCTCGATTGACCTGACCCGACCAGTGCCATCACAGTGGGGGCAAAGATTGCTGATAGACTCATTAAAACTCAGCCGCAGCCGCTGCCGCGACATTTCCAACAGGCCAAAATGGCTGATCGAGCCTATCTGAATGCGTGCACGGTCATTGCGCATCGCTTCTTTTATCCGCCGTTCAACCGCGTTCTGGTTGCGATTTTCTTCCATATCAATGAAATCAACAACAATAAGGCCAGACAAATCACGCAATCTTAATTGGCGTGCTATTTCATCAGCTGCCTCGATGTTGGTTTTCAGCGCGGTTTCCTCAATGTTGCGCTCACGGGTTGATCGCCCGGAATTAACGTCGACGGCAACCAACGCCTCGGTCTGATTTATTACCAAATAACCGCCTGATTTGAGCGTCACCTGCGGACTATGAATGGTCTCCATCTGGTTTTCTACGCTGTAATGCTGAAAAATCGGCTCATCACCCTCATACCTCTGGATCTTCTTTACATGGCTGGGGATGAGCATTTTCATGTACGCTCGAGCCGTTTTATGAGCTTCCTCGCCATCGACCAAAATTTCTTCAACTTCGCTCGTGTAGAGGTCGCGGATTGAGCGTTTTATCAGATTGCCTTCTTCATGGATCACAGATGGGGCCTGTGATTCAAGTGTGCGGCTGCGAATGTCATCCCATAATTTTGACAAATACGCATAATCACGCGCGATCTCGGCCTTCGTGCGTTTTGCGCCGGCGGTCCGAACAATCACTGCCATGCCAGCTGGCACATCAAGGCCGCCAACAACCGTTTTTAGCCGCTTTCGATCAGCCATATTGGTAATTTTCCGACTGACCCCGCCACCTCTGCTCGAATTAGGCATTAGTACACAATAGCGCCCTGCCAGCGACAGATAGGTTGTTAGTGCAGCCCCCTTGTTGCCGCGCTCCTCCTTTACAACTTGCACAAGCATGATTTGCTTGCGTGAAATCACTTCTTGAATTTTGTATTTGCGAACCTGTCGGCGCGGACGAATATCATCATCATCATCTTGGCCATCACCATCAACAATTTCTGGCGTGTCATCGGCCTCAGGATCGTTTTTTGCATTCTCGGCAATTTCGGCTTCGATTAGCGCTTCTCGGTCCTCAACGGGAATTCGATAGTAATCCGGGTGAATTTCACCAAATGCGAGGAATCCTTGGCGATTTCCGCCATACTCAACAAATGCTGCTTGCAGGGAAGGTTCTACCCGGGTCACTCTTGCAAGATATACATTTCCCTTCAGCTGTCTGCGATTTTTTGCCTCGTAATCAAAATCCTCAATGCGGGTGCCGCTGAGCAATACCACCCGCGTTTCTTCGGGCTGGCGTGCATCGATCAGTAATCGTTTTGTCATTATTGTGTCTTTCTCCGGTCAGGCGCGCATTCTTGCTGTTATTTTTGGCATAATTTTGCGCGCGTGAGAGGTACTGTGAAACCGAGACGCCGGCCGCGAGGCTGGGAAAAGAGGGGTCAGCGTTGAGCGATTCCCTCGTTTTCGTTGTCGACATTAAGTTTTTCATCGGTCGGTCCGGTGTTAGAGTTTCGTCGTTTTTCGCTGGCTGGGCCCAATTATTCGGTCAGTTGCGGGACAGGATTTTCGTCTGGCTTAACTGAGGGCAGAACCACCCAGCGGGTAATTCAATGATAATTGCTTAATCATTCATGATATTTGAATAACTTCGCAACGAGGGAACACCATACACACTCCTGATCTAAAATGCCAATAAAGATAGTCTTTAAAATCCAATTCGTGTTGATTTTTGAGACTTGGGCTGGGCTTCTTGTTTCTATGCTTCGCCGTTTCTTTTTCGCGGTCAGTATGAGGCATGAAATTTCGGCTTGGACAAAAAAACAAAAACTGGGCTATGGACGATGGTTGCAATCGGGTAGGATATTAATCGGTTAACTTAATCAAAATGTGGGCAGCTACTCTGATTAGCGTGTTATCAACAAATGCACGGGTTGCATCCATTCTGGCCGAGGTCATGGCTAAATGATTGATGGAGGGTAGACATTGATCCGTTTAATCGGCCAGTTGCCGGCGTGCCTGCTCACGGTGCTTTTGTTTTTTCAGTTTTTCATTACAAATTCTGGCAATGCTGCAGACAATGGGTTGACAGCGATGCGGCTTGGATCTGTTAGCATAGACGGACAGCCAGGGGTGCGGCTAGTCATTGAGACAAGCAACCCTTTAATAGTAAAGATGATGCTGTTGAGCGCTCCTTACCGGCTTGTGATTGACATGCGTGATGTTGTCTGGCAGATCGAATCCTTGCCCAAGAAGGACCTTCTCAACAGGTCGCCTGTAGTTGCCTATCGATTTGGCCAGCCCCAGTCGGCAACCGGTCGACTTGTTATCGAAATGGACTCACCAGCTGCGCCACTTCGCGCCTTTGCATTGCCGCCGACCAACGACGGATACCGCCTCGCCATCGATATTGCGGATAATGGCAAGACAGCCTTCCAAGTGGCGGCTGCGGCATTACGCGATAGCAAGCCGATTCAATTTGGGGGTGCTGAACGGGCGAATGAACAAGGTGCCGTGGGCGCTGAAACAAAAATAGCGACCTTGGCAATCACACTACCAATACCAAAACCAGAGCAAGCAATACCAACTGCACGACTCGCTCCAGCTATAGTTGGTCCAACACCCAAGAACCGGCCAAATCGTTGGGTCGTCTTCATTGATGCAGGACATGGTGGCAAGGATCCGGGCGCCGTTGGTTGGGCTGGCACTAAAGAAAAGGACATCACGCTCGCCGCTGCTGTCGAACTTGCGCGTCAGCTCCAGGCAACTGGAAAAATTCGGGCAGTGCTTTCGCGTAGTGATGACAGATATCTCAAACTACGGCAGCGAATCAAGCTAGCCCGGTCGGAGAATGCTGATCTATTTGTCTCACTGCATGCTGACTCAGCGGCTTCAAAATCAGCGCGGGGCATGTCCGTTTTCACTCTTTCTGAAACCGCATCGGACAAGGAAGCGGAGGCGCTCGCTCGCAATGAGAATAGGGCTGACCTCATAGGTGGGCCGGATCTAGGTATCGAGGACCCGGAGGCAGCGAATGAATTACTGCGTATGTTTCAGCGTGAGTCAATGAATCAGTCCACACATTTCGCAGGGAAAATTCTGCAGGAAATCAAGGATATGCCAGGGGGTGACAAACGCGGCCATCGTTTTGCCGGATTTGCTGTGTTAAAAGCTCCTGATATGCCGTCGGTACTAGTCGAGATGGGGTTTCTGTCGAATCGCCAAGATGAAGCAAACCTCAATCGCAAATCTTACCGGCGCAAACTAGCCGGACGACTGACGGGGGCTATAGTAAGTTATCTTGAAGAGTTTGGACCAGAAATTTGACAGTATTGTTTAAGTGATGGTCAAAAGATGTGCAGGAAAAGGCAACATGCACTTCGAAACACTGCCTGAGGAGGTGGCGGGTTCAATTTTGTCACGTTTTTTCTTTTTATTTTCAGTGTTGCTTAGCCTCTTGTTTCTGGCTGTGGTGGCTGTTTGTGGCGTCTTGCTCTGGGTGTTCTGGACCTACGGCAAGGATTTGCCTGACTATCATCAACTGGCGAAATATGAACCGCCCGTAGTGACACGCATTTATGCAGGGGATGGGGCGCTGCTAGCCGAATTTGCCAATCAGAAGCGGCTCTTTGTTCCTGTTAAGGCAATACCACCGCATCTGATAAATGCGTTTCTGTCTGCGGAGGACAGCGGCTTTTACAGTCATTTTGGCATTGACCCTCAAGCGATGCTACGGGCCGCTATCACTAACGCAAAGAACTATGGCCAGGGAAGGCGTCCTATTGGCGCATCAACAATCACCCAACAGGTGACAAAGAATTTTCTTTTGACCAACGAAGTATCGGTAGAGCGGAAAATCAAGGAAGCCATCTTGTCCCTACGGATGGAGCGCGCCTTTACAAAGGACCAGATACTGGAACTCTATCTGAACGAGATTTATCTCGGCTATGGTAGTTATGGTGTCGCTGCTGCCGCTCTGAATTATTTTGACAAGGCTCTGGATCAATTGTCCTTAGCTGAAGTTGCCTATTTAGCCGCGTTACCAAAAGCGCCGTCCAATTACCACCCTGTTCGCAAGATCAGTGCGGCAACCAACCGACGCAACTGGGTTTTACGGCAGATGGCAGGTAACGGCTACATTAGCAACACTGAGGCTGATGCAGCAATTGCCAAGCCGCTGACAGTCACTGCACAATCTGGATTCGATGCCGCCTACGCTCCCTATTTCACTGAGGAGGTGCGGCGTGCATTAATCACCGAATTTGGTGAGGAAATGCTGTACTCCGGGGGCCTGTCAGTACGTACTACGATCGACCCTTTTTTGCAGGTTGCGGCTCAGGTTGCGCTGCAACAAGGCTTGGAGGCGCTTGATCGCCGCCAGGGATGGCGCGGCGCCCTTGCTAGTATGGAACCCGATGCAAATGTGGAAGCAGTGTTGGCGAGAGAACAGGCGAAGATGCTGCCTGGCCACTTTGCCGCACTTATCACCAAGGTCGACAAAAAACGGGCTCAGATATTCGTTAATGGTCAGAACGCTCACATCCCCTTCGCACTGGCTTTCTGGGCTTATCCTCCACGTGACGACAAGGGTGTACGTCCACCACAGCTCACCGATCTGCGCCATGCCATCGCAGAGGGTGATATAGTCATGGTTCAACGGCCTAGCGACACGCCAGATCTGATCCGTGATGGATATCAGCCAGCTAAGGACGAGTTCTCGCTCTCTCAACGCCCGCTGGTCGAAGGGGCAATCGTTGCGCTTGATCCGCATACTGGTCGGTTGCTGGCGATGAGTGGCGGTTACAATTTTGCTGATTCAGAATTTAACCGCGCCGTGCAAGCGCTACGTCAGCCCGGTTCCGCCTTCAAACCCTTTGTATATTTAGCGGCACTTGATAACGGCTATTCACCGACGACGCGCATTTTGGATGCGCCGTTGGTGGTGGATCAAGGACCGGGAAAGCCGAAATGGAAACCGGCGAATTACACCAAGCGCTTTTATGGTCCGTCCATCATGAGGGTCGGAATAGAGAAATCACGGAATTTGATGACGGCGCGCCTCGCGATGCGGCTAGGGATGGAGGAAGTGCAGACTTATGCCCGCAAATTTGGTTTGAATGATGATTTGCCGCTGTTACTGTCGATGTCGCTTGGTGCCGGCGAGACGACACTGCTAAGGCTAACGTCTGCCTATGGCATGCTGGTCAACGGAGGCAAGCAGATCACCCCAAGCCTGATTGACCGTATTCAGGACCGCCATGGTGTCACCATTTATCGTCATGACAGGCGCCAATGTAATGGCTGCCAATTTCACCTTGGGTGGGAAGACCAACCAATCCCTGATTTACCAGACCTTCGTAAACAGCTTACGAGTCCAGCGTCAGCCTTTCAGATGGTCTCGATGCTGGAAGGTGTGGTCAAACGTGGCACAGGAAGGCGCATTGCCAAGCTGGACCTTGTCGTTGCTGGCAAAACAGGAACAACCAATGACAACACAAATGGCTGGTTTATTGGCTTTACCCCTGATCTAGCTGTCGGCGTCTTTGTTGGTTACGATAAACCACGTCCGCTTGGCAAGCGCGAGACTGGATCAACCGTGGCGGTACCAATTTTTGGTGAATTTATTGCCAGTGCGCAAGCAAATCGGCCGGTGATACCGTTTCGTCGACCAAGTGGCGTAACAATCATCCCCGTTCATGCTGAAACAGGAAAAAGAGTGCTGCCAACACATGTTAAAGCAGTGATGGAAGTATTCAAACCTGGTCAGCGCCCGGGTGGTGATCTGATTGATGTGCCCGGGGGTAGTCAGGATGTGGGACACTACGAGGTGACAACGCCTGGCCTGTTCTAACTTGTCACCGCACCGATGGCGCGTTAGTTATCTACGTCGGTTGGTATTGCATGCTGTGGTGTCACCATCAGTAGAATGAGGGCAGGGTATTTCCAATGCAGGCTGAAATCCAGGCAAAGATAGAGTCAATAACTGCTACCATCGAGCTGTTGCGTGTGCATGTCGGCTATGAGGCGGCGGTGGCACGCGTTGCCGAACTCGAGTTGCAAAGCGCAGAGGCGGATTTCTGGAATGATCAGGCCGTTGCGCAGGAGGCCATGCGCGAGAAGAACCGGCTGGAGCGGCAGCTCAACATGATAACGTCGCTGCAGAGTGAGATGGATGATGCTGTTGGCTTGATTGAGTTGGGCGAGATTGAGGGTGATAAGGATGTCGTTGCCGAGGCCGAGGAGGCGCTGGCCCAGCTGGCAGTAGTCGCTGACAAGCGGCAGCTTGAAAGTTTGCTTTCTGGCGAAGCTGACGGCAATGACTGCTTTCTCGAAATTCACGCTGGTGCGGGTGGAACTGAGGCGCAGGATTGGGCGCAGATGCTGTCTCGGATGTATTCGCGTTGGTGTGAGACGCGCGGCTTCAAGCTGCAGATGATTGAGGAGAGTGCGGGCGAGGAGGCTGGCATTAAATCGGTGACTATGCGGATCGAGGGTGAAAACGCCTATGGTTGGCTGAAAACTGAATCTGGGGTGCATCGTCTTGTACGCATTTCTCCCTATGACAGCTCTGCCCGCCGCCATACTAGCTTCGCCAGCGCTTGGGTCTATCCGGTTGTCGATGAGAACATCGAGATCGAGATAGAGGACAAGGACCTGCGTATTGACACCTATCGTGCGTCTGGAGCGGGTGGCCAACATGTGAACAAGACAGACTCCGCTATCCGGATCACACATCTGCCGACAAGTATTGTCGTACAATGCCAGAATGACCGTTCGCAGCACCGCAACCGAGCCACTGCCTTCAATATGCTTAAAGCCCGTCTTTACGAGCTTGAACTGCAAAAACGTGAGGACGCGGCCTCGGATGCTGCCGCTGGCAAGACCGAAATTGGCTGGGGCAATCAGATCAGATCCTATGTTCTGCACCCCTACCAGATGGTCAAGGATCTGCGCACCAATGTTGAAAAAGGTAACGCAGCTGGCGTGCTTGATGGTGATCTGGACGATTTTGTCGAGGCAAGCCTTGCCGCCCGTGTCGGCACCCAACGCGTATAAGTCCCTCACCGCCGCCAGAGTCGTCGCCTGACTGGGGAGGGCTGCTATGTTAGACCAGTCCGCTCCGCCTTTGGAATGTACAATGCGGCTGAGAAGTTGGCGGCGGTAATTGCCGCGGTATTGAAAGGTGGCTTCAGCGGTCCCTTGAACTAGGTGCCGGTAAGCTGATGCCAGGTGCTGACGGGGTCTCGCCGCTGCATCATACAGGCATGATAAAACCATTTTTTGCCAATCGCCACAAAGCCAATCTCATCATTCATTATAATGGTGAATGCTGCAGCGGTTTCTGGGTCGGCAACAGCCGCCAGCTGGTCGATCATCGCTGGCGTGACATCGAGGCCACGCCCCTCAAGCACAAGCGGCGCAATGGCAAGCCTGCCAAGCAAATCATCAACTGTTTCCTGGGCTGCTTGCCCGAGCCCATCATGCGCTGGCATATCGCCATAGCCAGCATCCATCGCTGCAAGCCTTTCACAAAGCAACAGAAAATGCCGAGCCCCATCCTCAGCGACAGAAAGCCAGTCAGTATAGAAATCATATGGTAGGCGGTGTGCAACGTAGCGACAGGCCATATCCAGCGCTGAATCAATTGCGTTTAGCTCGATATGTGCAATCGCATGCACTAGTGAAATCCGCCCCCCGGCGGCCTTGCTGATACGCCGCCTTGGCACCTCAAGCGGAGGACGCAGCTGCGGGTCGTTTGGTTGTCCGGGTCTTGCAGGCGGTGTCTCGTCGCCGATGGTGGCAAAGCCGCCATCTTGCCATTGTCAACAAGCTACCGCATTTCTGTTGCTTCATCACGCCTACAATTTATCTGCAACAGGCCCAGATGTGGCGAAGGCTGGCGCCTTTTTGGCGTGGCCGGGCACTTTCACCTTCAGCCAGACGGCAGCAATCATCCCTTGCTCATCGATCGGGAAAGTGCGCGTTGGATGCCCATACAGGCTTTGCCGTGCATTGATTTTTCCATCTAGACGCCGAATTGCTCGCAGACATTGGTTTTTTCATCCGCACCCAACAGACAGCTCAGACCATGCTTCGCTTGAAATTTTGCTTGTTTGGCAGGCGTGTCCTTGGAAATACCGATCACCATACAGTTAACGGCGTCAAATTCAACTTGTAGTGCGGAAAAGGCAATCGCTTCTTTGGTGCAGCCTGATGTGTCTACCCGAGTAAAAAAAATGCCACCATCGTTTTATCATGATAGTCTGCAAAATTGAAACGTCCGTTGTTTGTCGGCAGGGTGAAAGAAGGTGCTTTCGCGCCTTGGCCGAGCATGGCTATCCATTCCTTTGTGCCTGTTGATAGTTGAGGCTAGCGCTAGTCGCGCACCGGTGTTAACAGATCTATATTCGGACGAAGTCTAAATTTATCGGCTTACAAGACAATTGGTTCAGATTTTCGAGGGAGCATTTTTTGCTAAATAGAAACGGTATCAAGCGGCACCAGCGCACTCCCTTCTGGAAAAAGACCATAACGATACTGTTGGTTTTGCTGGTTATGTTTGTTGGCCTGCCAGGTGCTTACGTTCTGCATCTAGGTGGTGTGGCACAAGTCCTCGAGGACCGGATCGCCGCTGTCAGCGGCGCGGCAAAAGTGACTGTGGAAGGGGCCAGCCTCGCATTCCGGTCCGGTGCGATGCCGGTTTATATTCATGCCATCAATGTCGGAATGCGCCTTGATGATACAGATCTTCTGATTCCCGAAGCTGACATCGCCTTCGGCATTAATTCACTGATCACTGGTGTGCCGAGTGAGGTAGCCATCAGCGGTCTTGAGGTGGCGATCATCCGCAGCCCAAATGGCTGGACAGCATCGCCGCTGGCAATGTTTCTCTATGAAAGGATGCAAAGACTGTCGACCGGAAATGTTGGAAATGACGACGGCGACTACCTCATTCCCAACGGATTTGAACGACTGACTGTTCGCGCTAGTAGGGTGTCGCTGTCGCATCAGGAGCCGAGCATTGCCCCCCTGGTTTTTAATGATGCCGCCATTAGTATGAACGCCGATGCAGCAACCGGCATTACTGGATTTCTGACGGCAAGCCGTCAGGCTGGTGAGGATGCTGGTGGTCATTTGCGGGCAGATTTTGCCGGGTGGCCGGGCAGCGGCAATTTTCTCGTTGATATCACCGCCGATGATTTTGTGACGGCAGGGCTTGTGCCCTATTTCGACAGACTGCCTAATGCGGTTGACGGTTTTGGCATCGTCAGCGGTGCGCTCAGTGCCGGTGTTGATGCTGGCGAGATTACTCGAATGGATTTAGCAATCAGTGCGGTTGACGGCACGATCCAGATTCCGGGCGCCAACCTAGGGGCAGGGTTTCGTTCAGTCTGGCTGGATGCATCTTACCGGCGCGAGGCCAATCTTGTCTCTATCGGTACAATACAAATCAAACTTCATGATGATCGGCATTTCTCATTTTCCGGTGATGTGCTGGATTTTCACTCTGACTTGCCAGTTGTCGCTGGCTCGCTTGGCGTCAACCGCCTGTCGCTTGCTTCCCTCAATCAGGATTGGCCGGACACCGCCGCGCCAGACGTCAAAAAGGCTCTTTTTGCACATTTCTCTGGTGGAGCACTTACCGATATCAGCTTTGACTTTGTCGGACGCTACAACGATGTGGATGGCAGTTTTGCCATGTCCCGCATGGCGCTTGGCTCATCCTTCACGGGCGTCAGGCTTGATTTTGCCGCCCAACAGTATCAGCGAATTGTTGGTACTGCTGATGGTGCTTTGAAACTCTCTCTTGGTGCTGGTGGGCAGTTGCAGAGCATGGGACTCGAACTTGGCCTTGGTGATGGCTCGCTATTGATTGACGGCTATGATGGTCCCGTTATCGTTGATACAATGAAGATAAAAGCCGGCCTCAGCAGCAATATTCTCGCTCTGGAGCGTTTTGATTTGGTGTTGGCTAACGGCGCGGCGATACAGTTTGACGGCAGTCTGGACCTTGCCAATGACTGGACGCCGCAGACTCTGTCATTGTCGATGGTCAGCAAACAAATGCAGCGCGATTTGTTTTATGCATTGTGGCCTCGATGGCTGGAGCCTACGACGCGGCAATGGGTTGCAGATCAGATTCCATCTGGGTTGGTGCAGAATGTGTTGCTAAACCTCACCGCAAGACTTGACGAGGCGGAGCCGCAAATCAAGGCATTGACTGGAAGTCTGGCGATGGCCAATGTCGAAGTGACCATGCCTGGCGCAGCGCCTCCAATAACTAATGTTTATGGCAAGCTCAGCTTCGATGATGGCGGGGCATCGATCGTCCTCAACCGAGCTAATGTTTCTGATCTCTCCTTGCAATATGGCAGGGTGGACATTTCCTCAATTCTGGGCGCGGCGGTGCCGCAGGCCCAGATGAAAATGGCTTTTAAAGGAAACCTGTCGACTGCTATCACTGTTGGTAACGAATTTGGTTTTGGTAAGGTCGGCGCTTTTGATGTGACGCCTATGCAGCCGCAGGGCGAGGTTGAGCTTGCGCTAGATGCAGCTTTTCCAATCAAGCGAAAGATTGACAGCGAAGCAATTTCCCTTGTCGTGGATGCCACCATCAGCGATGGATCTTTCTATAATCTGCCCAATGGCACGGCGATTGAGAATGCTAATCTCGTTGCCAATTTCGCGGAGGATATGATCCAGATTTCTGGCAGGGCGTCAATCGCTGGAATTTCTGGGGATTTCAGTTTTCAATCCGATGCTATTAACAACAATGTTAGCTTTATTGGCAAAGCCGCCCCGTCTGCGGCAATGGCGCAACTGCTTTCAGGTATCACTGGCTTTGATGTCGGCGGACGGGTTGGCGGCAGTGTTGCCCTGACCGGTGACACAGCGTTTAAGGAGGTGAGCGTGGACCTTGCCGCGCAGATGCGCGGCGCTTCGGTAAATGTTCCGGAGATATCGTGGGCAAAATTACCCTCAGAAAATGGTCATGTCCGCCTTACTTTCCTGTTACGAAATGGCCGCGTCAACTCGTTGCAGGATATTGACATTTCGCTTGGCAGTCTTTCGGTGCTTGGCCAAGTAGCCCTCGGTCCGGGTGGGTCAATGCAAGGAGCGCTTCTTGAGCGAATCAAATGGCCAGGTAATGACCTGCGGGATGTTATCATTGAAAACATTGGTGAGGCTTTAAAAGTTAGCGCAACGGCGCGTATCATAGATCTGGTGCCGCTTCGGCGAAATAGCGGCATCGGTGCTGATCGTCAGATCAGCTTTGATTTGACAGCCAACCAATTTGTTATCGGTGAAGGTCTCACGCTTGCTGGACATCTGATTGGTAGTAAGTACAGGAACGGTGGCGGCAAGGCTATTCTCAATGGTGATCTTTTATTTCAGGGTAGACCATTGATCGAAGAAGCCGACTTAACGGTTATCTATGGTAACGAGGGCGAATTTCTGCGGGGAACAGGACTTGTTGGCGGGGCGGAGACCAAAATCAAATTCACTGACGGTAAAAACGCGCCGCCAATGTTGGAAATGACCTCGGCGAATGCCGGCAGAATGCTTGCTGGCCTGAACGTTACCGACGCTATCCGAGCGGGCAACATTAAACTTGTCAATACCTACGTAACAAAAGATTTTGCTGAATTCGACACAAAGATTAAAATTCGGGATTTCAATGTTGTTAATGCGCCACGGGCAGTGCGTGCTTTCTCAGTTCTTGGCCCGATTGGTCTACTTAGTCTTGTGACGGGTGATGGAACGCGTTTTGCCTGGGGTGAGGCTGTTTTGCATAAGCGTGGATCGCGCGTCGACATTAGAAAAATGCGAGGAGGTGGCGTCGATATCGCGCTGTCGATGGTGGGCCGCTACGACACAATCTCGCGTGAAGTTGAGGTTAGCGGCAATCTTGTTCCGGCTAATTTGCTTAATAAGGTAATTGGCTTGATTCCGCTCCTGGGCAATTTATTGACCGGTGCTGACAAGGGCGGATTGTTCGTTACACAGTTTTCGATGACGGGTTCAATTGATGATCCCCAGACGACGACAAACGCCGCGTCATTAATCCCTGGGATTTTGCGTGATGTTGTCAGTCCTGACTGGCTTGAGCGGGAGGGCGCGCGGATTTTGGGTGTTGACGAGCCGATAGTTAATTCGCGGTAATCTATCAATAAATGCTACGAGTTTTAGACGACATTTCAACCAAGTACTAAAAGAGCATGTCGTTTTTTGCCCGCCGAAATCTTTGCCTTGCCATCGATAAAATCGGATACTGTCAAGGTTTTTTCCTCATCAATGACTTGAACGTCGTTTAAGCGCGCACCTCCGCCTCGAATCAGCCTCCTTGCTTCACCTTTCGAGGCGGTAAATCCCACCTTGTTCAAAACTGTGATAATCTCCATGCCGTTGGCGTCATCTGCGGTGACCTCGGTCTGTGGAAGGCCACCTGAGATGCCGCCGCCAGAGACGAAGGTCTGCTTGGCGGTTTGCATGGCCTCGCTTGCAGCGTCGGCGCCGTGGCACTGGACTGTTGCCTCATTGGCCAGAATGATTTTTGCC